>NZ_JBFTOG010000011.1:0-121941 GCF_056397865.1 Arthrobacter sp. 05L417 | reverse complement strand
GCGTGGTGTGCGAGGAGGGTGCGGGCTTCCTGGCGGGTGGTGCCGGAGTCCTGGATGCCTTCGGCGATGTGGGCCAGGTGCGTGGGGATTTCGCGGCCTTTTTTGCGCATCGCGGTGGCCCAGAGTCGTCCGGCGCGGTAGGAGGAGCGGACCAGGGGGCCGGACATGACGCCGAGGAAGCCGATTTCCTCGGCTTCGGCGGCGAGTTCGACGAATTCCTGGGGTTTGACCCAGCGGTCCACGGGCAGGTGCCGTTCGGAGGGGCGCAGGTACTGGGTGATGGTGATCAGGTCACAGCCCGCGGCGTGCAGGTCGGTAARGGCTTCGGAGATCTCTTCCCGGGTTTCGCCCATGCCCAGGATCAGGTTGGATTTGGTGACCATCCCGTGGGCCCGGCCCTGGGTGATGACGTCCAGGGAGCGGTCATAGCGGAACGCGGGGCGGATGCGCTTGAAGATCCGGGGCACGGTTTCGACGTTGTGCGCGAAGACCTCGGGGGCGGAGTCGCAGATCGCCTGGATGTGTTCGGGTTTGCCGGAGAAGTCGGGGATGAGCAGTTCGACGCCGGTGCCGGGGTTCAGTTCGTGGATCTTGCGGACGGTCTCGGCGTAGAGCCAGACGCCTTCGTCTGCCAGGTCGTCGCGGGCGACGCCGGTGACGGTGGCGTAGCGCAGGTTCATGGCCTGGACGGAGCGGGCGACCTTGGTGGGTTCGAACATGTCCGCCTTCTTTTTTCACGAGGTTCTTCAGGCCCACGAATTCCGGTCCCATCTGGACCTTGGCCTTGATCCACTCGGGCTTGCGTTCGACCGGGACGGCTTTGTTGCGCTGTTCAACGCGCAGCAGCTTACGGCCTTCAGGTGCCAGGGTCATGAGGAACTCCATAATTCAGGTGGCGCGGACGCACCACGATGATTCGGTTCCTCCCCGCTCTGTATTGGACCTGAGAGTTTCCGCGTCCTGCCTCGCGGCTGGACGCTTGCACCGTCGGTGAGTCCGGTTTCCCGGGCTGCTTTCCAGAGTTGCCTTGCCGCGGCGGTACATGGGCCTGAGAGATTCCTGGGGAGGATTTGCTCCTACGGCGCCTGCTGAAACGTACCGGCAGGGCTCTCCCGCCGCAGATCATAAGCATGTGCCGCCTTTCGGTGACACGTCTCACATGGTATCCGGTGCCCGTGCGGCACGCAAAGAACCTATGAAGCTAGATCCTGCGATAACTGAGGTCGAAGATCATGCGTCCGGCCTCGTGGGCCTTGTTTTCGAAGCTGGTGCGGATGCGGCCGTCGAAGCGCGGAGCCCATCCGCCCACGTGGTCCACTCCCTCGTTGGGGCCGGTGTGCTCGGTGCTGACCGGTGCCCGGCCTTCCTTGACGGGGGCCCCGCCCACCATGGCTTCGACTCCCGATTCCCACACTTGGGTGAGGGGGCTGTCCGCGCCGGCCCGCTCGCCGTCGTGCAGGTTTTCAAACTCGGTTGAACCGGCCAGGACCTCACGGACGTGGACGGCATAGTTGGACCAGTCGGTGGCGATCCGCCACAAGCCGCCCTTTTTGAGGGACCTCGCGGCGAGTTCGGCGAACGCGGGCTGGATAAGGCGGCGTTTGTGGTGCCGAGATTTGTGCCAGGGGTCGGGGAAGAAGACCCAGAGCTCGCTCACTGACCCCGCAGGCAGCATGGTGGCCAGGACCTCCGGGGCGTTGGCTTCCACGACGCGGACGTTGCTGAGGCCGCGACTGTTGATCTTGATCATCGTGTTGGCCAGGCCCGGGGTGTAGACCTCCACGGCGAGGAAGTCCTTGTCCGGGTTCTCTTCGGCCGCGTGGCATACGGCGTCGCCGAGTCCCGAACCGATTTCAACAATCAGCGGTGCCTTGCGGCCGAACTCCGCTTCGGCGTCGAACACGTAGTCCGGGTGCACGGACGTGTTGGCGACATGCCGCGGAACCTGGATGGCCCAGCGGTCCGAGTGCTCTTCCCACGCCGCTTGGCGCCGACCCTGAAGCCGCGTCCCGCGGCGCACGAAACTGACCGGCCGGCCGCCATAGGTGCCGAAGGAGGCCTGGCTGCCTGGGGTCACGGGGCGCGAAGACTGCGGTGATTCAGGGGATTCTGGGGTTTCACTCATCTCCTCCAGAATACCGTTGCACGGTCAAAGCCCCGCCGCGGAACCTGCGTACGCTCCCGTCACGAGGCGCCGGCGCACGGGGGTGACTGCCAGAATGGGTTGGTGACCCCCGCTTCAAGCGCCCCAAAGAACACCAAGCCACACTTCGCCGTTCCCGAGATCCTCGTCGACGCCGAAATCGACGAGCTTCCCGCAGCCGAGCCCACCCAGGTCAGGACGCGCGGCGGACTCGTCTTCCTTGGGATCTGCCTGGTGCTCATCGGCCTGAACCTGCGGACGGTGTTCTCGAGCTTTTCGGCGGTCCTTCCGGAAGTCACCGCCGACGCCGGGCTGCCGGGCTGGGCGGTGGTTGTCCTCACCACTGTGCCGGTGACCTTGCTGGGTGTCTTCGCGCCGCTGGCGCCGGTCCTGGCCCGCCGTTTCGGTGCCGAGAGGGTCTTGCTCGGCGCGATGGCTGTGCTGACAGCCGGGCTGCTGATCCGTCCCGTGGACCTCGCCGGCGCCGGGCACTTGCCGGCGTTGCTCGTCGGAACCGCGGCGTGCGGCGCCGCGATCGCCCTCTGCAACGTGCTGCTGCCCGGCGTGGTCAAGCGCGACTTCCCGCATCGGCTCGGACTCATGGGCGGTCTGTATACGACGGCGATTTGCGCGTCTGCCGCGCTTGGTGCCGGTTTCACCTACCCCGTCTTCACGGCTGCCGGGCACTGGACCTCGGCGCTGTGGTTCTGGGCGCTGCCCGCCGCCGTCGTACTTTTGCTCTTCCTGCCGCTGGCGATCCGCCAGCACCCCGTCCGCCACAACGCGGCCGACGGCGGTGCGAACGTCTGGCGCTCCGCCGTCGCCTGGCAGGTCACCATCTTCATGGCGTTGCAGGCGATGATGTCCTTCAGCGTGTTCGCCTGGTTGGCGCCGATTCTGCGTGATCGCGGGATCGACGGCGGGACGGCCGGTTTGATCGTCTCCGTGTCGATTGTGTTGCAGATGCTTGGTTCGTTCGTTGCCCCGGGGCTCGCGGCCAGGTTCAAGGACCAGCGCGTCATCAACACCGTGGTGGCGCTCATGACCGGCGGCGGCTTCGCCTTGAGCATTTTCGGCCCCACGGACCTGATATGGGTGTGGACCGGGCTGTTGGGCCTGGGCCAGGGCAGCCTCACGGCCGTGGCGTTGACCATGATCATGCTGCGCACCCGCGATTCGCGCACCGCGGCGCATCTTTCCGGCATGATGCAGGGCGTCGGCTATGGCTTAGGCTCCACGGGAACCCTGATGGTCGGCCAGTTGCATCAAGCGACCGGTGGGTTCGCGGCGGCCGGCATCCTGTTCCTCGTGGTGGGATCCCTGGCGGGCTTCTTTGGCTTCCGCGCCGGCCGGAACCGCTACGTCGGCTAGCCCAACTGACTCGCAGTTGTTGTCGTTTAGAGGCGCGAAAACGACAACAACTGCGAGCCAGTTGGGGAGGGAACGCAGCGAGGCGGCATAATCGGGTACATGGTCATGCTGGCACCCTCGCGCGAGCTGGACGGGCTCGATCGGCGGATTGTCGGCGCTCTCCAGGTCAATGGCCGTGCCTCCTGGCGGCGGATCGCCGAGGTCCTGGGCGAGCCGTTCAGCACGGTGACCCGCCGCGGCATCGCACTGCTGGATTCGAGCATCGTGCGCGTGGCCGGCCTGGTGACCCTTGGCCCCACCCACCTTGTGGAAGTTCATTGCGAGCCCTCCCGGTTGCTCGCCATCGCGGAGGAGCTTTCGGGCGACCCGGACGCCATTTTCGTTTATGCGCTCACCGGTCCGACTCGTCTCCTGTTCGAAGTGCAGGCCCGTCCGGGGCGCCTCTCGAGCCTTGTCTTGGAGGAACTTCCAGCCCTCGACGGCGTGGTGCAGGTGAGCGCTTCGCCCGTCATGGAGTACTTCCGAACGGTGGCTGAATGGCACCCGGGTCCGGTCACCGCAGAGGAAACTGCCGCGCTCCAGGAAGTGCCTCCTCCGCCGTCCCGACCGAGCGTGAATGGAGTGCTCGACGACGTCGACTCCCACCTTGTGCGGATCCTCGTGGCTGACGGCCGCGTTCCGGTCGCCGAGCTCGGGGAAGCCGTCGGGCTCTCCGCGCCGGCCGTGCGCCGACGGCTCAACACCCTTCTTGAAGAGGGCACGCTGAGTGTCCGGGCGATCGTCGAGCCCGCGGACATCGGCCTTCCGATCGAAGCCGTAGTCTGGGTCCGCACTGCCCCGGCCGACGCCGTCGAGGTTGGCCGGCTGCTCGCTGAAGCTCCCGGGGTCCGCTATGCGGTCATGGCAATGGGCGAATTCCAGCTCATGGCCGACGTCACCCTCGCGAGCCTGGACGAATTGCGCGATTTCCTTACGTCGTCCCCATGGGCCGCACGTGCCCTGGCCGTGCGCAGTTCCCTCGTGGTGCGGGCGTACAAGCGCGGTGGCGTGCGCATGCCCGCCCTCGACTGAATCATTTAGAAACCCGATCCTCCCGCCTTGGTTCACTCCTGCCCTGAGCCGGATGCCCCGCGCATCAAAAAACCTTACGGAGACCTCTAGCCAAATGTGATTCGTCCCACTATCGTGGTTCATTAATTCCACTTGAGACAAAGAAGTGACTCAAAAGGAAACTATATGAAGGTAAGATGAATCATGACAAACGACTTGATTTACCGTGGGGCAGTGGAGCTCGCTGGGCTCCTGCGTTCCCGGGAGGTGTCTGCCACCGAGGTTCTTGAGGCGCACCTGGAACAGATCGACAAGCTCAACCCCTTGATCAACGCGGTGGTGACCCTCGACGAAGAGGGCGCCAGGGCGGCCGCAGCGAAAGCCGATCGCAAGATCATGGCCGGGGAGCCTGTGGGGTCTCTCCACGGCTTGCCCATCAGCTTCAAGGACACCGCGAATACGGCGGGGATGCGCACCACTTTCGGGCACCCGCATTTCCGGGACCACGTTCCGGAGGAAAATGATCTGCACGTCCAACGCATCCTCGACGCCGGAGCCATTCAAGTGGGCAAGACCAATGTCCCCGAGTTCGCCGCTGGATCCCACACTTTCAACCGAGTCTTCGGTGCAACGCGCAACCCGTACGACCCCGGCAAGTCCGCCGGGGGCAGCAGCGGCGGTGCTGCGGCGGCCCTGGCAGCAGGCTTCCAGCCGATCGCCGACGGAAGCGACATGGGCGGCTCCCTCCGCAACCCGGCGTCGTTCTGCAATGTGGTCGGCCTGCGTCCCACTCCAGGCATGGTCCCCAACACCGACGGCAACAACGTCTTCTTCCCATTGGCCGTGGCCGGACCAATGGGCCGCACGGCGGCTGACGCCGCGCTCTTGTTCGACGTCATGACCGGCGCTTCCCCGGACGATCCCCATTCCGTTTTCCCGCCAAGCCCAGCAAGCCCAGCAAGCCCAGCAAGCCTTGCCGCCGAACCGTCCCCGGCCGATTTTTCCGGTCTGCGCATTGCCTTCGCCCCGACGCTCGGCGGCCGGATCCCGGTGAGCCGCGAGGTACTCGACGTCATTGAACCGCAGGCGGCGGCACTCGCGGCCCTCGGCGCACACGTGGAGCTGGACTGCCCGGACCTCGACGGTTCCGAGCAAGTGTTCCGCGTACTGCGCGCAGCCTCCTTCGACTCGATGTGGGGAGAGCAGCTTGCCGCGGAGCCCGATGCCTTCAACCATTTCCTGGCCGGAAACATCCGTGAAGGTGGCCGGCTCAGTGGCCGCGACGTCGTCCGCGCCGAGGAAGGAATGACCCGCCTGATCCGCAAGGCGGCCGGATTCTTTGAGCGTTACGACCTGGTTATCGCGCCTGCCTCCCCGATTGTCCCGTTCGACGTCGATCTCGAATACCCCACCGAGATCGACGGGCAACAGCTCCAGAACTACCTCGACTGGATGCGTGCCCCGTACCTGTTCACCCCGCTGGGCCTCCCTGCCCTGTCGGTTCCGGCCGGGTTCACCCCCGCCGGACTTCCCGTCGGCCTCCAGATGGTCGGAGCGCGCGGCAGCGACGCCCGCCTCCTCCGCCTGGCTTCCGCTTTCGAGAAGATCTCTTCCTGCTCATCCGTTCGCCCCCAAGGAGCTGCAGTTCTATGAGCACTACCCTGGCATCCCCCAAGAGATTGACCATTGCCTCAGTCCCCATCGTCGGCATGATCATCACACCCTTCCTGCCCTTCGTCTCCACGCCGACGCTGTGGCTTGGCCTCCCGTCGGCGATCGTCTGGATGGGCCTCATGATCGTCGCCACGATCGTCGGCCTGCAGATTGTGGAGCACACGTACCTCCGCGAAGGCGGTGCCGAACTCGATCGTCTTGAAGCCGAGCAAAGCGCCTTGGCAAACGCCGCTTCAACAAGCGCCGCAACCAACAGCCCTGCCCCGATCACCGAAAGAAGGGCCCACTGATGCTTACAGTCGCCATCATCATCGGAATTGTCGGCATCGGCGCCCTCGGTATCGCGGGCCGCCGACGCCAGACAGAACTCTCCAGTTGGACTGTCGGCAAGCGGGACTTGCCCCGCTGGACCAGTTGGTTCCTCCAAGCGGGCGAATCGCTGACCACCTTCAGCTTCCTCGGCCTCGCCGGAATCGCGTTCGGTGGCGGCGTTGCCGCGCTCTTCGCCGTCGCCTACCTGACCATCAACTGCATCGTCCAATACTTCGTGATTCCGCGCCAGCGTGAGCTCGGCGCGAACCGCGGCTACCTGACCATGGCGGACTTCTTCCAGGACCGGTTCAATAGCAAGGCCCTGGGCAAGACCGTGGCCCTCGTGGGTGCCGTCTTCCTCATCCCGTACCTGCAGCTGCAGATCACCGGGCTCGGCTTGATCGTCCAGCTCGCTACGGGCAGCGAATCGGCGCGTGGCTACAGCATGGCCGTGGCCAGCGTGCTGGTGGTCGTCTTCGTGATCTGGGCGGGTATCCGGGGACTCGCCAAAGTGGCTGTCTTCAAGGACTTCGCCATGCTCGCCGCCCTGGTCATCGTGTTGGCCGGTGTGGTGGCCGGTATTGGCGGCATCCCGGATATCTTCGCCAAGGTCATGGATACCGCCCCGAGCTACCTCACCATCAGCCGCCCGGGCTTCGACGCGACCTTCTGGGTAACCTCCGTTATCGTGACAAGCATCGGCGCCGGGCTCAACACCTTCCCGCACTTGTGGCCGCCGGTCCTTGCCGCGAAAAGCGGTGCCGTGCTGCGGGACAACGTCAAATGGCTTGCGGTCTACCAGTTCCTGCTGCTCATCCCGATCACAGCCGGAATCGCCGCCACGCTGGTCCTCGATCCGAAGACCAAGAGCAACTTTGTCCTATTGGGCATCGCCCAGCACACCTTGCCCGAGCCATTGATCGCGATCATCGCCATCGGCGGCGCAGCCGCCGCCATGGTTCCGGCGGGCGCGATCGCAATGGGCATTTCCTCGCTTGTCTCGAACAACCTGCTGTCCGTGAAGAACCCCAAGCTGCGGTTCCGGATCAACCACGTGGTGGTCGCCCTCGCCGTCGGACTGGCCCTGGCGTTCGGGCTCGCGAAGTCGGACATCGGCGCGCTCCTCCTGCTCACGTACGGTGGACTCACCCAGCTCGCTCCCGCCGTCGCCATCGCGATCGGCCGCAAGGTGCGCATCGGCGCCGTTCCGGTCAACCTCGGCATCATCGTGGGCACGCTCACGGTAGCCGTCATTACCTTCGGCAACATCCCCACGGGCGGCGTCGATTCGGGCCTCATTTCCCTCGCACCGAACCTTGTGGTGCTCGCGGTCGCGGAGCTTATCCGCCGTCGTCGCCTTCCGCAGGTTCCGGCTGAGCGAGCGGACGACGTCGAGCGCCCGGTTCCGGGACACAGCGCGGTTGAAGGGCACAGCGCGGTTGAGGGACACACCACGGTGGGAGTCGAAGCATGACGCAGCCCGAATACCCCGGCCACAAGCAAGACCACAAAGGACCGCTCGCCGGGAAGCTCGTCGTCGACCTCTCCCGCGCCCTTGCCGGTCCACACGCCGGCATGATGCTCGGTGACCTTGGCGCCCGCGTCATCAAGGTGGAAAATCCCGACGGCGGTGATGACACCCGCGGTTGGGGGCCGCCGTTCGTGGACACTCCGGAGGGCCGCGAGTCCACTTACTTCCTGTCGTGTAACCGGAACAAGGAGTCCATCCGGCTCGACCTCAAGGCGGCAGAAGGCAAGGCCGCGTTGCGCAAACTGCTGCGGCGGGCAGACGTCCTCGTGGAGAACTTCCGCCCGGGAACCCTGGACCGCCTCGGCTTCGACCCGGCAAGCCTCGAAAAGTTGAATCCGAGGCTCGTGGTCCTCGCGATCAGTGGCTTCGGCCACGACGGTCCCGAGGGGCACCGCGCCGGTTACGACCAGATTGCCCAGGGCGAGGCGGGGCTGATGTCCCTCACGGGTTCGGGGCCCGGCGACCCGCAGCGCGTTGGCGTACCTATCGGCGATGTCCTGGCCGGAATCCACGGCGCCTGCGGTGTGTTGGCGGCCCTCCTGGAACGTGAGCGCACGGGCCGTGGCCAAATAGTGCGCACCTCGCTCCTGTCGTCGATCGTCAGCGTGCTCGCTTTCCAAGGCACGCGTTGGACGGTGGGCGGCGAGGTTCCGCAGGCCCAAGGCAACCACCATCCCTCGATCGCGCCGTATGGGCTTTTCCGTTGTGCAGGCGGTGCTGTGCAGATTGCCGTGGGATCCGAAGGCTTGTGGCGCCGCTTTGCGGGGGAGTTCAGCCTTCCCGTTGACGACGAACGCTGGCGCGACAATCAGTCCCGCGTAGCCCACCGGGCCGAGCTGATCGAAGCCATCGAAGCCGTGTTCTCGGAGTCCGACGCCGAAGAGCTGCTCGCGCGGCTTGAAGCGGCCGGGGTGCCGGGCGGCCGGGTCCGCTCCCTGGACGAAGTCTTTGCTTGGGAACAGACGCGGAGCCAGCATTTGGCGCTTGAACTCCAGCACCCCACGCTGGGACGTATCGAGGTCCCGGGATCGCCGCTGCGCTTCTTCCAGCAGGACGGCACCGAGACCACGAGGTTGCGGCACTCCGCACCCCCAAGGCTCGGAGAGCACGACGACGCCGTCCGGGCATGGCTTGACGGCGCAGGATTGCCCGGCGACGCATTGCCCGGCGGCGCGTTGCTTGCTTCGAGGGCGTCGTGACGGCGCTCGCGGAGGCCGCGCGCCCGGAACCGAGCCCGGCGGGACACCGGCAACGCCGCCTTGGCGGGACGGAGTTTGTTGAACAGTTCCTCGACGCCGGCAGTTTCCGCCATTGGGACCGGCCGGTCCCTGTACCGCCGGGCGCTGATTCTGCCTACCTCGCGGATCTGGCCCGGGCCCGCGACCGTAGCGGTGCGGACGAGTCCGTGCTCACGGGCGAGGGGACACTGGATGAAATTCCTGTAGCCGTCCTGGCCAGTGAGTTCGCCTTCCTCGGCGGCTCGATCGGGACGTCCGCCGCCGAGCGGATCGTCGCGGCAATTGAAGAAGCAGGCCGACGCAGTCTGCCGCTCGTGGCCGCTACCGCGTCAGGGGGTACCCGCATGCAGGAAGGCACCCTCGCGTTCCTGCAAATGGTGCGGATCACGGAGGCCCTCACGGCATACAAGCGTCTTGGACTGCCCTATCTGGCGTACCTCCGGCACCCGACCACAGGCGGCGTCTTCGCCTCATGGGGATCGTTGGGTCACGTCACAGTGGCCGAACCGGGTGCGCTCGTTGGCTTCCTGGGTCCCAAGGTCTACGCCGGACTCACCGGACAAGCGTTCCCGGAGGGCGTCCAGAGGAGCGAGCATCTTCTCGCTCGTGGAACTGTCGACGCCGTGTTGGACGCACCGGGATTCAGGAACCTTGCCGCTGAGGTGCTGGGGATTCTTGCTGCCCGGGGATCGTGGGAAGGCGTCGGTTTTGCGCCTAGACCGGGGGACATGTCCACTGGGGACCCAAACCCGGGGGACATGTCCAGTTGGGATTCCGTCCTGAGGACACGCGACTCTGGGCGTCCCGGGCTGGTGGAACTGCTCGACGGCGGGTTCGGCCGCCTCGTCCGCTTGCACGGCACGGGCCGAGGGGCAGCTTCGGCGAGCACCGCCGTCGTGCTGGCTGAACTCGAGGGCCGGCCGGTCGTCGTCGTTGGCCAGGACCGCGCAGCCCAGCGGGCGGGGAGCGTCCTCGACGCGGCGGGTTTGGCGCAGGTGCGGCGGGGAATGCGCCTCGCGGAGGAACTGGGTCTGCCGCTCGTGACGGTGGTGGATACTCCTGGGGCCGAGCTTTCGGTCCGGGCCGAGGAGTCCGCGATCGCGGGCGGGATCGCCGATTGCATTGCGGGAATGCTCGGACTGACCGTGCCAAGCGTTGCCGTGCTCCTCGGCGAGGGGACCGGTGGCGGCGCGCTCGCTCTTGCGGCTGCCCGCCGCACGGTTGCGGCCGAGCACGCCTGGCTCGCTCCGCTGCCGCCGGAGGGTGCCAGCATCATCGTGCACGGGGACACGTCCCTGGCGGCCGAGCTGAGCGAGCGGCAAAGGATCGGAGCGCGCGCACTCCTCGAAGATGGTGCCGTGGACGAGGTGGTAGGCGAAGGCGACGGCTTCCTGAAGCGCCTCGCCGAAGCCGCCTCCCGGCAGATCTCGGCGCAGCTCACCTAACTCGTCCCCACAAGCCCAACTGACTCGCAGTTGTTGTCGTTATCAGGCCTCTAAACGACATTAACTGCGAGTTAGTTGGGTCCGAACGCGGGCGGTTAGTGCGTCAGGTCCTTGCCCTTGGTTTCCGGGATCATGAAGGCGAACGCGATTCCGATGGCCAACAGGATCACGGCGTAGACGTTGAACAGGTTGGCCTGGCCGATGCTGGCGAGCCAGGTCTGCAGGTACGGGGCCGTCCCGCCGAAGACCGCTACGCAGATGGAATACGGGACGCCGACACCCACGGTGCGGATCTTGGTCGGGAACAGCTCGGCGTACACGGCAGGGACAATCGACGCGCTGCCGGCGATGAAGAACAACATAACGGACATCGAAACAGCCAGTTGCCAGGGCGAATCCTTCAGGAGCCACGTCATGGGGAAGTGCAGCAACGCGGCACCTGCGGAACTCATGATCAGCACGGGCTTGCGGCCGATCCGATCAGACAGCTTGCCCCAGAACGGCAGCGACGCGATGAATGCGACGTTGCCGATGACGCCCGCCCACAGGGCTGCGCCGCGGTCCATCTTGAGCGTGCTGGCCGCGTAGCTCGGTGCCACGACGCCCCAGATGTAGTAGACAACGGTGAGGCCGACGGTCAGCCCGATAACCTGCAAGGCCTGCTTGCGGTACTTGACGATTTGCGGCCACATGGGCTCGCGCTTTTCCTTCGGTGCTTCGGCTTCGAACGCCTCGGTCTCCTTCATTTTGGCCCGCATGACCAAGGCATAGATGCCCAGGGCGCCGCCTACCAGGAACGGGACGCGCCAGCCCCAGGCGTTCATGTCGGCCTTGCTCAGCACTCCGGTCAGGATGGCGCCCAGCAGGGTTCCGACAAGGATGCCGGCCGTGCCGGAGGTGTAGATGAGGGTCGCCCAGAAGCCGCGCTTTTCCTTGGGTGCCATTTCGGACAGATACGTTTGCGACGACGGCAGCTCGCCACCGTGGGCGAGGCCCTGGATGAGGCGGGCCACCAAGAGCATGACGGATGCCAGGGCCCCAACGGCCTGGAATGTCGGGGCGATACCGATCAACAGGCTTCCGACGGCCGCGAGGCCGACGGCGATGGTCATGGACGTCTTGCGGCCGATCCGGTCGCCGATCCAGCCGAAGACGAAGCCGCCGAACGGCCGGGCCACGAATCCGACGGCGAAGATCGCCAGGGTGGAGAGGACCGCGGAGGTGGGGTCGGCACTGCTGAAGAGCGCGCTGGCGATGAAGGGCGAGAACGTGGCGTAGATGGCCCAGTCGTACCATTCGACGGCGTTGCCGATGCCGGTACCGACGAGGGTTCGCAGATGGGACTTGTGAACCTGGGCTGTGGCTGAAGCGCCTACGGTTGCGGTCATGTCTTGCTCCAAGGTTTGGGGTGGTGGTTAGTTGGCGGCGGCGAGGGTGGCGATGCGGGAGACCGCGAGCTCTGCGTAGAGCGCCGCACCATCGGACAGGACGCCGTCGTCGAACGTGGCGTAAGGGGAGTGGTTGAACGGTGAGGTGGTGTGGTCCACGCCCCGCGGCACGGCGCTGAGGCCCACGAAGGTTCCCGGAACCTCGGCCAGGACCCGGGAGAAATCCTCCGAGCCGCTCATCGGCGTGGCCCAGCGGGAGAGCCGGGAATCGCCGAACATGTCCGAGATGACGTTCTCGGCCGTGTGGGTCTCGTCCTCGTCAGTGACGGTCATGGGGTATTCGCCGCGGTAGTCGACGTCCACCTCCAGGCCGTGCGCTGAGGCAATGCCCTTGAGAAGCTGCGGAATCGCGGTCATCATCCGGTTGCGGGAGGCTTCCGAGAACGTGCGGATGGTGGCTTCGAAGCGCGCGGATTCGGGGATGACATTGCGCTTGGTACCTGCCTGCAGCACGCCAACCGTCAGTACTACGGGATCGAACATGTTGAACTGCCGCGTGATCATGACCTGCAGGGCCGTCACCATTTCCGCGGCCGCGGTCACGGGGTCCTTTGCCGCATGCGGCGCCGAGCCATGGCCGCCGGCACCGAGGACCGTGACGAAGAGTCCGTCCGAGGCGCTCATCATGACGCCCGGCTTGGTGCAGAACTGGCCGTACGGCTCCAAGGATGAGAAGACATGCATGCCGTACGCGGCGTCAACACGGCGGCCTGCGGCGTCCAGGACGCCTTCGCGGATCATGTGGCCCGCGCCGTCGAAGCCTTCTTCGCCCGGCTGGAACATCAGGACGACGTCGCCCGCCAACTGATCGCGTCGCTCGGCCAAGAGGGTTGCCGCTCCGGCGAGCATGGACGTGTGCAGGTCGTGGCCGCAGGCGTGCATAGCGCCGTCGATCTTCGAGGAGAACTCGACGCCGGTGCGCTCCTGGACGGGAAGGCCGTCCATGTCGGCGCGGAGCAACACAGTTGGCTTGTCCGCTGAAGCGTGCGCCGCGCCGCCGCGCAAGACCGCGGTGACCGACGTCGTGCTCTCGCCAAGGGTGATTTCGTACGGGAGTCCGTCGAGCGCCTTGAGCACCTTTTCCTGGGTGCGCGGGAGGTCCAGGCCGATTTCCGGTTCCTGATGGAGCTCGTGGCGGAACCGGGCGATTTCTCCCTGCATCTCTTTGGCGTCTGAGGCGATCGACATCTGTTCTCCTGTTTCCTGAACGATTGGTAGGTATCCATAGCCATTGTGGAGTGACTAGCCTCACAATCTTCCAAAGCCCTGAAAAAATTCACGATTGTGCCAGAATTAACAGGAATCACGCATCATTTAGGAAGGGATCGCTGATGGAGCTCAGTGAAGAGGACCTCCGGTTGATCAACGCCCTCCAGATCTCGCCGCGGATCAGTTGGTCCGACGCCGCTGAGGTCCTGGGCGTCCATGCCACCACGTTGGCCTCCCGATGGGACCGCTTGCGCGAATCCGGAGCCGCTTGGACCACGGCGCACCTCATGGGGGACCCCAAGCATGCCTGCCTTGCCCTGTTGGACGTGGACTGCGAAATGCACCTCCGGCCCGAGGTCACGGCCGCGCTCGCTGCCATCCCGGAGATCATCACGGTTGAGGAGGCCGCCAGCAACCGGGACCTCATGCTGACCGTGATCACCCAGGACCTGGGGGAGTTCAGCAGCCGGCTATTGCCCCAGCTCAAGGAAATCCGGGGGCTCACCAAGTACCGGACCTCGCTCTGCACCCGGATCCACACGAGCGGCTATGCGTGGCGGCTCAACGTCCTGAGCAGGGCGGAGCAGCAGGCGCTGCGCGCCCTCGCCGGGCCGGAAGCGCTCAATCCGTCCGCCCCCTACGCCCAGGTCACCCCGCTGCCGGAGAGCCATATGGCACTCTTTCCGTTCCTCGCCCGGGACGGAAGGGCCTCCGCCGCGGAGATCGCTCGCGCCCTGGGACGGCACCCAGCCACGGTGCAGCGGCAGCTAGGCCGGGTGCTCGCGAGCCGGATGCTGTCCTTCCGCTGCGAAATCGCCCAGCAATTCTCGGGCTATCCGATTACGTGCCAGTGGTTCGCGAACGTTCCAGCAGGCCAGCACGAGGCCGCGGCCGCCGAACTACGGGCCGTCAGGAACGTCAGGTTCACGGCCTCCACCACTGGCAGTACCAACTTTGTGATCATCATGTGGCTGCGCTCGCTGGCTGAGGTCATGGAGATGGAACTCGCCATCCAGCAGCGCATCCCGAGGATCGAACTGGTTGAAAGCGTCGTGATGCTGAGCACGGCCAAGCGAGTCGGGTGGATGCTGAACCCGGACTCGACGGCGACGGGCGCCGTCGTACCCACCGCCGCCGGCGGACTGCTCCCCGCGATCGAATGGACGACGACGGCGTGACTCGCCGTGCGCGCGGCGCGGCGTCGGAGCGCTATTCAGGGCCTCCATGTTGGAAGCTGTGCTGCCAGGGATGCACTTGCTCAAATGCCTTCGCGACGTCCAGCAATGTATCGTCCGCAAAATGTCGGCCGCTCACCTGCACGCCTACTGGAAGCCCTTTGCGGGTACGTCCCACCGGGATGCTCACCGCAGGCTGCCCTGTGAGGTTGGAGAGAAATGCGAACGGTGACCATTGGCGCCCGTCAGCAATTCCACAGTCTCCGTCCTGGGGAAATCGCATCCCGACGGGAAAGGCCGGAGTGGCTGTTGTAGGCGTAAGGAGAACGTCGTAGAGTTCACCAAATCTTCGCATCGTGTCATAGACGATCTGCCGATTCCTCCGCGCCCGGGTCAGCTCATCGCTGCTCCACCGCCGATCGACAAGCTCCCGGATATCCGGAGAAACGGCCACGCGATCTGCGAGCTTGCGAAGTTCCTCAAGGTCCGTGTCCATCGCCACGGTTGCCGCGAATATTTCCCGGAGGTCCGGCAATGCCGGCAACTGAGGGGACGCTTCCCGGACGATCCATGACTGCCGCGAAGCCACCGCCCTAACGGCCGCCTCGGCTATCTGTGCCACTTCGGAGTCAACCTCCGCCCCAGCAAGACTTGGGCTGTACGCAAGGACGAGATCTCTTTGCCGAGATGTTCTGTGTTCGGTGCCCAGCGGCACGGAATGCCGATCCCGAACATCGGGCCCGGCAATAACCGACATGACCAGTGCGCTGTCAGCAACTGTGCGCGTGATCGGCCCGATGCACTCAAGCGATTCCCAGCTATTTAGACCGGTCCGAAGGGGCAAGCGCGACGACGGGTACAACGGGACCACGCCGAATGTGGGCTTTAGTGCAAAAACGCCACATATGGCTGCAGGAACCCTCAAGGATCCACCCCCATCACTACCCAGCGCTATCGATCCCATGCCCGCCGCGACGGCGGCTGCGGCACCCCCCGATGAGCCTGCCGCCGTCATGCCAACATCCCACGGGTTGCGTGTCGGGCCGAACAGCTCGTTATCTGTGACGACGCCGTACCCCAGCTCTCGCGTGTTCGTCTTGCCGATCAGTATGCCTCCGGCGTCGCGGAGCCTTGCCACCGAGATTTCGTCCTGATCCGGAACCCAGTCCTGATGGGCCAAACTTCCCAGTGTTGTACGCAACCCCTTCGTAGGGATGAGGTCCTTCACGGAAAACGGTACGCCGTGCAATGGACCGATCGGCTCTCCCGCGGCTTGCCTGCGGTCTGCGGCCCGAGCCTCATCCATTGCTCGATCATTCATGGTGACATATGCGTTCAGCTCGGGGTTGACGGCGGTGATCCGCTCCAGGACGGCGGTGGTCAGCATTTCTGCGGACCACCGGCCGTCCCGGATTCCTGCAGCCTGTTCAACCGCTGAGAGCTGCCAAAGGATGGGTTTTCTCACGTTGTCTTCTGCGCCGGTGCCAGCTGCATGAGATCCGCGGCCTTCCTCGGCAGATAGCTGCCATAGCCAGGTTCCTGAACCAAAGAACCGTCCACCAAAAGAGCCCGCCCACGGAGGAAGGAGTGTGTAGGCCATCCCGTAACCGAGCGGTTCTCGTAAAGACTGTAGCTCGCACGGGTGTGCTGAGTACGAGCCTGAATTGTCTCCGTCCGCTTGGGATCGACCATGACCAAATCAGCGTCGGATCCTACTTGGATGGCCCCCTTCTTGGGGTAGAGCCCATAGATTTTCGCAGGATTGCTGCTCAGAACGGCAGCGAGCTCCGCCGGATCAAGGCCCCGGCGACTGACCATCTCATCAAACATGATGGGCAGCAGGGTCTCAGTTCCAGGCGCCCCGTAGGGTTCCGCGAAAATGTCTGTCGTCTCTGTCAGGCTTTCACGATCACGCGGTGCATGATCGCTTGCGACCACGGAAAGCGTTCCATCAGAAAGTGCTTGCCAAAGACTGTCGTTGTCGAAGGCAGTCCGCAAAGGCGGCCCAACTTTCGCCAAAGGACCCTTGGCGATGAGGTCGTCATTGCTCAGGGTGAGATACTTGGGACAAGTCTCCCCCCACGCCCTCTGCCCGGCCTTCTGCGCCTCCCGCAGCGCCCGGATGGCGCCGCTCGTTGTCATATGAAGAACGTAGAGCGGGCAATCCATCATCGCGGCGTAAGTCAACGCCCTTATGGTTCCCAGATCCTCTGCTGCTGACGGTTCCGCTGCCGCGAAATCGCTGATGGAGGTCTTGCCTGCTGCGCGGCTTCCCGCAATAAGGTGGCCGATCATCTCTCCGTCTTCAGCGTGCACCATGGCAAGGCCACCGGCGTCGCGGATCAAACCCAAACCGCGGAGCAAAAGATTGTCGGGCATCATGATTCCCATGTCCTTATAGGACATAAAGAACTTGACCGAGGCGCTTCCCAGCGCCATCAGCTTGGGAATTTCCTTGTCCAAGTCGTGCTCAGGCCGCACAATCGTGTGAAGTCCGAAATCTATGACCGATGTACGGCTGCCTAGGTCGATGAAATGCTCGATGGCAGCCGACGGAGCCATGTCGATTGGTGCCCGAATTTGGGTAATGGCCGTTGTTACGCCTCCAAAGGCCGCGGAACGATGACTGTCCCCGATTTCATCCGAGTGATCCGTCCAAGTCCTACAATGCACATGCGAATCAATGGCGCCAGGAAGAACGATTCGATCTACGGCTGACACAACTTTCTTCGCTGCCCTCTGGCTCAGATCCGGTTCCACCGCGGCGATCGTTTCGCCTCGGATTCCGATATCGGCCCGTCTGGTGCCTTCAGGGGTAACGACAGTTCCGCCGACAATGACGACGTCGAAGGGTTCGATGTTGTACACGGGCTTGTTCACTTTCCGCCGGAAGTTACAGGGTGGCTCGGATGACGCAGATGCCAAGGCGTCTTGCTTTCGTACGCAGCACCAACGTAGAAGAGCATCGGTTCACTGTGCGGCGGTCCACACAGCTGCAGCCCGACAGGGAGCCCTTCCTTCGTGAACCCGCACGGCACCGAGAGCGCAGGTAATCCCAAAGTATTTAGAGGAGCCGCATAGCGCGTGTAAACAGTGTGAGCCGCTTCTTCGCCCCTGGATCCAGTACTGATGGAAAGGGTATCCACCGGAGCTGCGGGGACCGGCGTCGTCGGCGTCACGATGACATCCACGTCTTTCCAGACTTCCGAGAATTGGCGCGCAAAGAACCCTCGCAGCCGAGCGGCCTTGAGATACTCACTTGCCATGACCCCCCTACCTGCTTCCTGCCGCTGTCGGATGTCCTCGCCATACTCAGCCGCTCGATCCCTGATGAGCTCCTCATGAATACTGGACGCTTCCGAAAAGGCAATAGCGCGGTGAACTGGCGCTATGGCAGCTGCGTCCGGCAGCACCACCTCATGGATGGTCGCGCCCAAGCTGGCCAGCTCACTCAGGGCCTGAAGATAAGCGCGCTGCACCCCTTCGTCCAAGCCCATCTCAAGCCAGTTGGTCGGCACGCCAATGCGGAGATCAATCCGATCCCGGGCAGACCCACGGGCCGACGCTTCTTGACAGGACATTCCATACCTCTGCCGTGCCCGACCATCCAGAAGCATGTCCGCGATACTCGCTGTACCGCTGATTGTCTGTGCCAAAACGCCCATGGTTTCGGTAGTCCACGTAAGGGGAACGACCCCGCTTCGATCCATGACACCAAATGTCGGCTTGAGACCCACGATTCCGCAGTGTGCTGCCGGAACCCTGATTGATCCTCCCGGATCGGTGCCAACGGCAGAAGAGACGAGGCCCGCAGCGACAGCGGCTCCGGCACCGCCCGCGGCCCCTCCGGCCGTGCGTGCCAGGTCCCAGGGGTTGCGCATGCTGCCATAGTGATCGTTCGTTCCGGTCGTTCCTGCTGCGAACTCCTGAGTATTGAGCTTGCCGGCTAGAACCGCTCCCTCGCCTTTCAACCGCTTCCACGCCGCCGCATCTTTGTCAGGAACGAAATCACGCAAAATACTCGATCCCGCAGTCGTAGGGATCCCGGACGTGCAGACCATGTCTTGCAGTCCTATGGGGATGCCTGCCAAAAGACCGCGCGAATCACCGAAGTCAGTCTGGAGGTCAGGGGTCACGCGGATAAAGGCGTTGAGAGAAGAGTCCCACGTGTCCATCTGGTAGGAGAAAGCCTTAAACACCTCGGAGCGTGTCAGGACACCCCGCGCTGTAAGATCGGCCAGCACATGTCCGGGAATCCAGGGAAGGCTGTCGAGGTCTGGTTCCCGGGCTTGATCGGTGCTGGAACCGGGGAGCTCAACCGGGTCGGGCCGATAAGCCGATGCTTCCACAGGATCGAAGATCAGCGGTGGCGGATCATCAAAGAGATTGGTAGGACCGTGGCCCTGCAGGCTGGCCGCAACCGCATCCAGCAAGTCCCCGGCACCCTCTGCGGTGACGTCGTCGAGATTTGGGTTGAGCCATTGAAGCAATTCCGCTCGTGGTTTCAAGGGTCCTCGTAGTTGTTGGTTTGACTGCTTCACGGTTGCCTCAGTGCATCGGGACAAAGGACTCCTCGACCTCCTCCTCCGTGTTCTTACCGATCGGCTCCCACTTGACGATCGCAAGAGCAATCAGACCCACCACGGGGGCGATAACAAGAGTGAACAGTGTTCCGTAAAGGCCAAACGTTGCGAGAAGAATGGGTACCAGGAACAGCGCGGTAAGGCTTCCGGTGCGGTTGGCCGCTTGGGAAAGACCAGCGCCTGCACCGCGGATTTGCGTCGGGTACGACAAGGCCGAGAAGGATTGGGCAGTCGAACCAGGGCCGAAGGTGTGGAAGCCAATGAAAAGCGCCAGGAGTGCGACCCCGAGCAGAGCCGGCAGCGACTGACCCCAGATTCCGAGAATGAGGAGGATAACGCCGACAGCGCCGAAGCCGATGATAGAGAGCCTCCGCAAGCCCAGACGGTTGACCATCGAGCCGGCGAGTAGAGCTCCTACCAATCCGCATGCGTTGGCTGCAATGGACGCCGTGAGAGAAACGTCGACGCTCTTGGAGATGAAAGAGAAAACGATCAATGGCAGGTAAAAACCGACAGAGGAGAACTGAACGCTTTGGGCCGCGCTGATGAGGACGATGAGGATACTGCGGTTCCGGTACTGCTTGGCGAACAGCATCTTCATGACCTTGAAGAATCCGGGTGAGTCCTTAGCTTCGATGATGTTGAGTACGGCATTCTCATCCACGGAATAAGGGCGGTTGTTCATTTTGCTAAGAATTCGTGCCGCCTCGGGAAGATCGCCGCGGTTTGCTGCCCACATGGGGCTTTCCGACATGTACTTGAACCGGAGGGCAAGGATAACGATGGCGGGTACAGCGCCCAGGCCAACTGCCCAGCGCCAGAGTTCAGTTCCGACACCGGCGTGGTTCATGCCGAGTGCGACGAGGAGCCCGACGATGGTGGCGGCGGACCACATGGCCGCTGCCGATTCGACCCATTTGCCCTTTTTCTTCACGGCCATGAATTCAGCGAGGAATGCCATCGCGACGGGCACGTCCAACCCGACGCCGATGCCGATGAGGAGGCGGAAAAACACGAGCATCCCGTAGTTGGGAGATAGAGCTGCACCGATCGTGGCGACGACGAACAGCAGTATATTCACCATGAACATCTTCAGCCGGCCGAAGCGATCGACAAAGTAGCCGCCTGAGAAGGCTCCCAGGATGGCTCCAAAGGCCATGACTGCAGTAACCAGGCCCAAAGTCTGGGCATCGAGATGGAACTCCTGCTGAAGTTGGACAGAACCTGCGCTCAGGCTGGTGAAGTCGTAGGCGTCGATAAAGAAACCGCCAAGTGCGATGGTGCCGATCATCCGCGTTCGGCCGCCTAGCCGGGGGGTCTCATTGACTTCGCGGACAACATCGTCCTTCGAGCGAATGATTGTTGCTTCAGTGGGCATAGCCTCTCCTATGTTGGGCCGGGCACCGTGATCAAAGGGGGAATCTGAACGGTGGCGGCTGTTAGATCTACTGAATCGCATTACTTGCCCTCCGGGTAGCCTATTTTTCTTTGGATAGCCATAGGATTTGTCTATGGACCTACGAGGGCTTCAATACTTCGTCTCCTCAGCAGATGCGGGGAGTTTCACCGCGGCGGCGGAGGCGCTGTACGTCAGCCAACCGTCTCTCTCGGAGGGCATCCGGCGATTGGAACGCGAACTCGCAACGCCCCTTTTTCATCGTGTGGGCAAGGGAGTTGTGCTGACCGAGTCCGGTCTTGTTCTTCTTCCGATGGCCCGAAACCTTCTTCGGGACCTGGACGAAGCGCGCGAAGCGATGGTTGCCCTTAGGGGGCTCCAGGGCGGCCACGTTCGTCTAACCTCGCCTCCCGGTCTTAGTGTCGACCCGCTCGCCCAGATCGTTGGCAGATTTCGAGATAAGTACCCCGCCGTAACGTTGTCCATGCTGCCTGCAGAGGACGGCAACCTGGCGACTCAAGCCGTACTGTCCGCTGCATGCGAGATCGGAATTGTCGATCGTCAACCTCACTCGTCGGATTTGGTCGCGCACGTCATCGCCCGCAACGAGATCATGGTCATTTCACCGCCAGGGACCGGACACGAGGAGCCCACGCAGATTCCTTTGGAAGCCCTCACTGGGCGCTCATTCATCAGCAGCCTCCCAGGAACCCGTACCCGAACAGTTCTGAATGATGCGAGGGAGAGCGGGATCGATCTCAGGATCGTCGTTGAAACTCCACACCGTGAAGCCGTTGTGCCCTTGGTCCTGGAAGGGGTCGGAAGCGCGTTTGTTACCAGCTATGTAGCCCGGGAAGCCCAGAAACGAGGAGCCGTCGCGTCCTCGTTGCAACCACAGATCAGTTACGACGTTTACCTCATCCACCGCTCAAAGCCACTCACACGAGCAGCCGCCGCGTTCGTTAGCCATGCCCTTCTCTTAAGCTCCACTACGATGCCTCAAACACCCGAAACCTAGCGCTGACTCCTCGGCGCTTGGGCCGGCCGATCCATAGGATGGCCATGGCGACGGTGTCAGAACTGGCGCCGTCAGCGGCGCGGCGTCGTTGGTTCACACATCGGGCGACGTTGCGAATTGCGCCGTCTCTGGAGGACGACGTGGCGAACCCTCACGCCATCCTCCAGGGACGATTTGCGGAGCCCGACAGCTAGGCCTGGAGGGCCTTGGCCCAAAGGTTGATGTCCGATTCGACGGCGAACTGGTCAATATTGTCCAACTCGTCGTTGGTGAAGTCGGGACCTGAGGTTGCCGCCAAATTGTCCTCCAGTTGCCGGACGCTGCTGGCGCCGATCAGAGCCGATGTGACAGGGATTCCCTTGTTCTGCGGGCGCAGCACCCAGGCAATGGCCATCTGGGCGAGCGTCTGCCCACGCTGCGCCGCGATCTCATTGAGGCCCCGTATCCGGGCCAGGTTCTCCTCCGAGAGCTGGGTGTCCACGAGCGACTTGCCCGCGGCCGCGCGGGAGTCCTCCGGGACGCCCTGCAGGTATCTGGAGGTCAGCAATCCTTGCGCAAGGGGCGAGAACGCGATGGCTCCTGCGCCCACCTGCTCAAGGGTTTCGAACAAGTTGGGGGAGCCGTGTTCGGTCCAGCGGTTGAGCATTGAGTACGAGGGCTGGTGGATCAGCAATGGTGTTCCAAGGTCCTGGAGGATGGCAGCTGCTTCGAGCGTCTTCTCCGGGGAGTATGAGGAAATGCCCGCGTACAGCGCCCTGCCTGATCGAACCGCGGTGTCGAGCGCTCCCATGGTCTCCTCAAGGGGAGTGTTGGGGTCCGGGCGGTGGCTGTAGAAGATATCCACGTAGTCCAGGCCCATGCGCTCGAGAGACTGGTCCAGGCTTGAGAGCAGGTATTTCCTGGATCCCCATTCCCCGTACGGGCCGGGCCACATGTGGTATCCAGCTTTGGTCGAGACGACGAGTTCGTCGCGGTACGGCTTGAAGTCGTCTCTGAGGTGCCGGCCGAAATTCGTTTCGGCACTGCCACCGGGCGGACCGTAGTTATTGGCGAGATCGAAGTGTGTGACTCCGAGGTCGAAAGCGCGGCGAAGGATGGCGCGCTGTGTCTCAAAGGGCTTGTCGTCGCCGAAGTTATGCCAGAGGCCCAGTGAGACCGCCGGAAGTTTCAGACCGCTTCGCCCCACCCTTCGGTACGGCATCGGAGCATAGCGGTCCTGCGTGGGGTTGTAATTCATCAATCTAATTTCCCTTGGATACGGAGATGGAGAGGGGACATCGGGCGCGGGACATCGGACCCGGGGCTTATGTGCAGGCGTTTGTTCAGGGGGTTTTGCTGGCGTCGGACCCGCGTCTTTCTTCGGCTGCTTGTGCAGCTTCAGGAGTGCCCGTTCCGGCGCCGAAGCTGCCGAGCAACGCGAGTGAATCCGCCGACGAGGAACCCGGCGGGGCGGAATACACCCTTAGCGTCTGATCCGGATCGTCGGGCAGTGTGAGGTCTTCGACGTTCAGTTCCAAGTCCCCGACGACGGGGTGGTGGAGCCGAACAATGCTCGCCGATGCTTTTGCCACCCGGTGCCCTGCCCACCACTTGCGGAAGTGCTCGCTGGACACCGCGAGTTCGCCAACGAGTTGACTTGCCTGCGCGTCGTTGGGGTGGCGCCCGATGTCCACGCGAAGGGACCCCACTGCATCAGATGCCACAGTCTTCCAATCCCGGAAGAGCGATTGTGCGAGCGGATCCAGCATGATCCACCGGGTCAGGTTCCGTTCCGTTGGGGGCATCGCGGGGAAATCGGCAAGCAGGAGGATGGCGAGACGGTTTCCGGCCAGAACATCAGTGCGTCGGCCGAGGATAAGGGCGGGCACATTGCCCACGGCGTCGAGAAGCTGGTGCAGGGCAGGCCGTACTCGCTGCCCGGAAACGGGCGGACGCTCGGACAATGCGCAATTCTGCAAGAGGTCCATCATGTGCGCATGCTCGCCCGGATCCAAGTGCAGCGCCCGCGCCACGGAGTCAAGCACCGATCGGGAGGGGTGGATGTTGCGGCCCTGCTCCAGCCTCGTGTAATAGTCGGTACTCACATCAGCAAGCCGGGCGATCTCTTCACGGCGCAGACCCGGGACCCTGCGGGCACCGGAACTGGCGCTGATTCCGGCCTGCTCGGGCGTCAGCCGTGACCGCATTGCCTTCAGGAATTTTCCAAACTCTGCACTCTGACCCATGCCTTCAATTCTCCGCCGCCGGATTCGGGCTTTCCATAGGGAAGGTAGGTCGCTCAGTCCTAGGAAAACCAGGGAGCGGCACAGCTGCTGACATGGTTCCCGGCGCCGCATAACGTCGTCTGCAGGGACTCGACGAAACCGGTTTCCGGATGAATCGCTCCAGAAACCCACTAACCGCCACCCGAAAGTAACCGCGACCCGAAAGATGCCAGGCAAGAACGGGCATTTCGGTGCAACAAACGACAGAAGAGAACCATGGATTTTTCCCTCATGATGGCTTGCGTAGTCGTCAACTCCATCAACCATGAAGCACTCAGCGCATTGCCCAATGCCCCCGTTATCGCTCCACGACCACCCGGACGCACCCGCAGGCGACTGGTCCGTCTCCAGGCGACGCTGGCCAGCGTTCTACACCGAGCAGCATGGGCGATTGAGCTGTCCAAGACGCCGACGGGACACAAAATAAACACGACTGTGTAAACGCGACCGTAGTTCTAGGCTGGGATGATGACAAGCCACGACGCGACAGCCGGCATACTGCAACGCCCCTATCTCCTGGCGACAGCAGGTGCCTGCGCGTTGGTCTTCCTGGCAGCTTTCGAATCCATGGCCGTCACCACCATCATGCCGCTAGTGAGCCGCGAGCTGGACGGTGCCGGACTCTATGCATTGGCGTTCGCCGGGCCGCTCGCCACGGGTGTGATCGGCATGGTCGCCGCAGGAAACTGGGCGGACAGGCGTGGTCCGGCCGCCCCGCTGTACGCATCCGTGGCCCTGTTCGCGGCCGGGCTATTCATCGCCGGTACCGCGGTTTCCATGCCGATGCTCGTGGCCGGCAGGCTCGTCCAAGGCCTCGGCGGAGGCGCGATGACCGTGGCGCTGTATGTGGTGATCGCCCGGGTGTACCCCGCCCGATTGCATGCCCAGGTCTTTGCCGCGTTCTCGGCGGCCTGGGTCGTTCCTTCGATGATTGGTCCCTTCGCCGCCGGCGTGGTTGCCCAGTTGAGCAGCTGGCACTGGGTGTTCCTCGGCGTCGTGGGCCTCGTTGTTCCGGCCTTGGCAATGATCCTCCCCGCCATGCGGGGCATGCGTTCCACGCCGGACCCACGGGAGGCAGGCTCACCGGCGGACTCCCCGAAGAAGGCCGCCGGTGAGGCAAAGCCTGAGGGCGCCAACGTTCCCTGGGCATTCGGCCGCATGGGATGGGCCGCGCTCGCAGCCCTTGCGGTTCTCGGCCTGAACCTCTCCGGGCAGGTGCCCGGCGTCGGCTGGGTGATTGCCGCCGTCGCGCTCGTCATCGCAATGCTGGCAGTGCGGCCGCTGGTTCCGCACGGCACGCTCGGCGCGCACCGCGGATTGCCGAGCGTCATTTTGATGCGAGGCGTTGCTTCCGCAGCCTTCTTCGGTACCGAGGTTTACGTGCCGTACCTTCTCACGGAGCGATACTCGTTCTCTCCGGCATTTGCCGGACTCGCGCTGACGGGATCGGCGATCGCCTGGGCAGGGGCATCCGCCGTCCAGGGCCGCATGGGTTCCCGGCTTGGCAATGCCCATGCAGTCAAGATCGGGTCTGCGCTGGTGCTCGGTTCGGTGGCAATCGTCCTCGTGACCACGGTGTTTTCGTGGCCTGCCGCAGTGGCGATTGCGGGCTGGCTGTTCGCGGGCGCCGGGATGGGCCTGATGTACCCGCGGTTGAGCGTCATGACCCTGGCGCTCTCCAAGCCGGTGGATCAAGGCTTCAACAGTTCTGCAATGTCCATCGCCGATTCCCTCGGCGGCGCCCTCTCGCTCGCCGTGACGGGTCTCGTCTTCAGTGCGCTGACGACGACGGCGGGCTCGTTCGCGGGGGTGTTCGTACTGACGTCGAGCATCGCCATAGTCGGACTCATCATTTCGCCGCGGGTTGCCGTTCGGCGCTCTACGGGCGCTGAACGTGTGGGGGACGCGGAGGCCCACCCCGCCGCGGAGGCGGACGACGTGCGGGCCTAGGGCGTGCGGGCCTCGGACGTCCGGGTGGCCCGGAGCACGCTGTCGATGGTGGTGGCGTGCTGGCCCTCAGGGCCCGTCACCCCGCGCTCCCTGGAATCGGCAACATTGATCCTCCACGAGCCCGGGCCGCGCGTGAGCGCCCCCACCAAGTCCTCGGGAGTGAAGAATTTGTCCTTCATATCCTTGTGCCCGCTCCACGGAGTCAGGCCATCCGGATGATGCCCGACCACCAGCAAAGCGCCGCCGGGAGCCACCGCTGCCGCGGCAGAGGCAAGGGAATCGCGCCACGGAAGAAGCGGAGAATGAAGGAATTGGGAGGACACCAAGTCGAAGCCCCCTTCGGGGTGCCACGAGCCGAAGTTCCGCTGCAGCCACGTGATCCGGCCCTGTAGCCCGACGTCGGCGGCGTGGGCTTCTGCCCGTTCAAGAGCGACGGCGGAGACGTCCACCGCGGTCACCGTCCAGCCATGCTCGGCGAGCCAGATGGCGTCCGCGCCCTCTCCGCAGCCCAGGTCCAGGGCGGTGCCGGGAGCCAGTCCCTTGGCTTCGGCGATCAGCTGCGGATTGGGATTACCGCTCCACCTCTTCGCCTTTTCCCGGTAGACCTCGTCCCAAAACTGCGCCGGGTCGGCGTCCTGGTCAGGGTTGCTGTGAAGGTGGGCTCCGCTGTCGTGGATTTCGCTGTGAAGGTGGGCTCCGCCGTCGTGCTGGTGCGTCATGGCTCAAGCCTGCCCTGACGTGCGCCGCGAGGCAACGGCCAGGCCAGAAGACCCCTGTGGAAGGGCGGGCTGCTCGCGGATGCTAGAATGGATCTACTTGATGTGCAGTGATGCCCGCTTAGTCCCCGAATTTGGCGTAGTTCCAAACTTGGGAAGTGGGCTTTTTTCATGTGAGAGGCACATCCTGCGTCGATGAACGCGTTTTCTCTGGTCCCGGCCACGGCTTATTGCCTACCGGTCGATCACTGACTTTTTCCTCGGCGAACCCTTGGCCCAACCGGCGTCGGGGGACGATGTCCGTTGGACACCGCCAGAAAGACCCGAAACACATGACTACTTTTGCTGCCCTTGGCACGCCCAAGGCCATCGCCGAGTCCCTCGCTGCAGATGGCATCGAAGAGGCTTTCCCCATCCAGGTCAAGACCCTCCCGGATACGCTCGCTGGCCGCGACGTCCTGGGCCGTGGCCGCACCGGCTCCGGCAAGACCATCGCTTTCGCTATCCCGCTCGTGGCGCGTCTCGCCGAGCGCGAAGCCAAGCACTTCCGCAAGCCCGGCCGCCCCATGGGACTGGTCCTCGCGCCGACCCGCGAGCTGGCCACACAGATCAACGCCACCATCGAACCGATGGCCAAGGCCATGGGCCTGAACACCACGGTCATCTACGGTGGCATCTCCCAGGCCCGCCAGGAAAAGGCGCTGCGCGCCGGCGTCGACATCGTCATCGCCTGCCCGGGCCGCCTTGAGGACCTCATCCGCCAGCGCATCCTGACCCTCGAAGCCGTCGAGATCACCGTGCTGGACGAGGCCGACCACATGGCCGATCTCGGCTTCCTCCCGGTGGTCAAGAAGCTCATGGACATGACCCCCACCCAGGGCCAGCGCCTGCTCTTCTCCGCGACGTTGGACAACGGTGTTGACAAGCTGGTCAACCGTTACCTGTCCAACCCGCTGACCCACTCCGTGGACGACCCGCAGGCCGCGGTGACCACCATGGAGCACCACGTCCTGGTGGTCAACGACCAGACCGTCAAGAAGCAGCTGATCGTGGAGCTGGCCTCCGGCGCTGGCCGCCGCGTCCTCTTCATGCGGACCAAGCACCACGCACGCAAGCTCGCCAAGACCCTCACCGACTGCGGCATCCCCGCTGTCGACCTTCACGGCAACCTGTCGCAGAATGCCCGTGACCGCAACCTCGCCGAGTTCTCCAGCGGAGAGGTCCGGGTCCTGGTGGCCACCGACGTCGCAGCCCGCGGCGTGCACGTAGACGACGTCGAACTCGTCATCCACGTTGACCCGCCCACAGAGCACAAGGCTTACCTGCACCGCTCCGGCCGTACGGCCCGCGCAGGTTCCGACGGCACTGTTGTCACGCTGACGCTCCCCGAGCAGCAGTCCGACGTCAAGAAGCTCATGAAGGCTGCCGGCGTCGACGTTTCGTTCGAACGCGTCACGGCCAACTCCCCGCTGGTTGCCGAGCTCGTGGGCGAGGTCGCCGACAAGGTTGACCCGCGCACCCGTGCGGCATTGCTCGCAGCGAAGACCCAGCAGCCGGGCGGCGGTACCTCCACAGGTGCCAATGCCCAGCGCAAACGCGCCCGTCGCTCCACACAGGCTGCACCCACTGCGGGTGGCCGTGGTGGTCGCGGTGGCCGCGGCAAGGTTTCGGCCGAGCCCGTACGCACCGACATCAACCGCGCCGAGCGCCGCGCAGCCGCGAACGACGACGTCGCCCGCAGCTCACGTGGACGCGGCAACGCAGCAGCCGGTCACCGCAACGACGTTCCTGGTGCTCGTGGCCAAGGTGCGCAGGGTGGTCGCAGCGGCCGTCCGGCGACAGGTCAGCGTGCTGCCGCTGGCAACCGCTCGGCGTCGGCTCCGCGCACCGAGTCCGCAACCTCAACGCGCAGCAGTGGCAACAAGGCTGTGTGGTCCTCGAACACGGGCGGCAACTCCGGCGGCTCGTACGGTTCTGGCTCAGGCAACTCGGGTTCCGGCCGTCCGGCCCGCAGCGGCCCGCGCCGTGCCTCGGCTCCCGCGTCGAACGAGCGCCGCGGCCGCTAAGGTTACCACCCGCGCTCGCGCCATTCCGCAAGGTGTGGCCGCTCCGCACCGAGTGTGGTCGGATCTCCATGGCCCGGATGCACCACGGTGTCGTCCGGGTAGGCCTCGAATAGCCGTTCGCTAACGTCGTTCAACAGCGAAGTGAAGCGGGCGGCGTCGTTCTGCGTGTTGCCAACGCCTCCGGGGAACAACGAGTCGCCGCTGAAGATGTGCGCGGGCCCTTCCGGGTCCAGGTACACGTAGGCGATCGAACCCGGAGTGTGGCCGCGCAAGTGCACCGCGGTGATGTCGAAACCGTCGAAGTTCCCCACATCGCCATGGTGCAGCGGAACATCCACGGGCACAGGCAGCGCGTCGGCGTCGTCCACTCCGGCCGAGGTCTTCGCGCCCGTAGCTTCCACCAACCCGGGAAGCGCACGGACGTGGTCCCAATGCTGGTGGGTGGTGGCGATGAGGGCCAGTTTCGGCGGCGATGCGGCGTCGGCGACCGACTCCGCAAGCATTGCTTGGATCGCCGGAAGGTCGTCCGCGGCGTCGATCAGGAGCTGCGCGCCGCTTGCCTTTGCGGTGAGCAGGTACACGTTGTTGTTCATCTCGCTGACCGAGATTCGCCGGATGGTGATGTCACGCAGTGAATGAATGAGTGAGTCCATTCGTCCACTCTACGGAAGCCGCCTGCGGCTCACCGACTACTCGCGGCCCTGCGAAACCCAGGTGGGATCCGCGGACCGTGAGCCGACGACGGCGTCCGCGGCGCCGTCGAGCACGTCCAGTTGGGCGGCACTCAACTCGAGCGACAAGGCACCCAGGTTCTCATCGATCCGGTGCGCTTTGCGCGTGCCGGGGATGGGGACCACGCTGAGCTCAAGGCGGCGGCCCTGGGCGAAAAGCCAAGCCAGAGCTACCTGGGCGGGAGTTGCATCCCGGCCGGTGCTCTCGGACAGCTCGGCGGCCACGGAACGCACCGCGGCAACAACCGCCTGGTTGGCGTCGAGTGCGTCGTCCGCAAAACGGGGGATGCGGTGCCGGAAATCGTTCTCGCCGAGTTGATCGGCGCTGACGGTTCCGGTGAGGAAGCCCCGGCCAAGCGGCGAATAGGGCACGAAGCCCACACCGAGCTCTGCCGCAGTCGGGACGACGTTGCGCTCAACGTCCCGGCTCCAGATTGACCACTCGCTCTGCACGGCGGCTATCGGGTGCACGGCGTTGGCTTCCCTCAGCTCCTCGGCTGTCACTTCAGACAGGCCAAGGTGCCGGACTTTGCCTGCCCGGACAAGCTCTGCCATGGCCTCCACGGTTTCCACAATCGGAACGCGGAGGTCGCGGCGGTGCATGTAGTAGAGGTCGATGACATCGGCGCCCAGGCGACGGAGGCTTGCTTCCGCCGCCTGGGCCACGTACGCGGTGTCTCCCCGGACATCTGTGTAGCCCTCGCGCGGGTTGCCCACGATGCCGAACTTGGTGGCCAACTGGACCTCGTCGCGTCGGTCCTTCAGCAGCTTTGCGATCAGTTCCTCGTTGTCGCCCGCGCCGTAAATATCCGCGGTGTCGATGAAGCTGATGCCGGCATCCACGGCGTGGTGCAGCGTCTTGAGGGATTCGGCGGGATCCACTTCGCCATACACGGGGGTCAATGCCATCCCGCCGAAACCAAGGGGGCTCACGGCCAGGCCGTCGCCGAGTTGTACATTCGTGGTTTCCGGGCTCATCGTGCTTCTCCTTCGCCGAGTGTTCGTCTCACTGCTGGCAACTCCGTCGGGCGGGGGAGTATTCCGCGCTCATCGCCGGGCGGGCTCGGCCACTTCTTCACGCTTCTCCGTGGGAAGGGCCTTCAACCCGGCTGCGCAACCCACGATTCCCGCGATGAATAGCAGCTTGAGCGGGCTGGCTGGTTCGACGCCGGTGGCCATCGCCCAGCCGACCGTCAGCGCCGCGCCGATCCCGACCCAGACGGCGTAGGCCGTGCCCAGCGGAATCCACTTCACCGCGATGCCGAGGCCGATCATGCTGAGGGTCGCGGTGACGGCGAAGACCACGGTGGGGACGGCTTGGCTGAATCCGTCGGACAGGCCGAGGGCCGTCGCCCACACAGCTTCGAGCACGGCGGAGGCCAGCAGAACGGCCCATGCAAACTTGGCGTTCATCGCTACGCCACCACCTTCAAGCCGACCACGCACACGCCGATCCCGGCGAGCAAGAGCAGCCGAGCCGCCGTCGGGCGCTCAACCTTGGTGATCATCGCGTAAGCCGCTGTGAGAACGACGCCGACTCCTACCCACACCGCATACGCGGTTCCGGTGGGAATGGTTTGCATGGCGAAGGCCAGGCCTGCGGTGCTCGCGACCACGGTGACGAGGAAGACGGCGGAGGGCAGCGGTTTGCGGAAGCCTTTGGAGCGGTGGAGTGCGGCCGCCCAGACGGCCTCGAGCGCTCCGGACAGAATGAGGATTAACCACGACATGACAGGTCCTTTGGCCAGTCTTGTCGCGTGCCGGGTACTGAACCGTCGTCCGGAGATCCCTGTGCGGGCCTTCCTTCGAGGCTAGCAAAGCCCGACGCCGGGTGGCCAGCTTTGGTGGCGAGCCTCACCAAGGGACATGTCCAGTGCTGGGATCTAGGAGTGCGCGTGCTCCACGCGGTCGATGGAGATGACGGCGAGGAATCCACGGCCCAGGATTTCCGGGCTGCGGGTGTCGGAACCCACTACTGCGTCGTAGCGGGCGAGTTCCACGGACTCCGCAGGCGCGACGGCGGCGGTTCCACCCTCGGAGCCGTCCGAGACCTCCGCAGACGCAGCCGATTCCGCAGGCTCCGCGCCGGGACTCACCGAAGCCTTACCCTCCAAAAGGACTGCCAACTGGCCTTCGAATACCGGGTGTGCGCGCTTCTTGGAGAGCTCGATGATGGACGTGTAGCCCTTGAATTCGCCGGCCCGGGCGATCACGTTGAGGTCCCGGATGTTGCCGGTGGGGAGTGCGCTGGCCGAAGCCGCTTCGCCGGAAAACCGGAAAGGCCGATACTTTTCCAGCGGGTGTTCTTCGCCATCCACCGTGAGCAGCAGCAATTCGCCGTCGATCACTGTGAGGACTCGCTCCATGCCAGGGAACGTCGAGAAATCGCCGGCCGATCCGACGTCGGCGATGCTGACCCGCCAGTCCCACGCTCCGTCTTGCGCGGACGCTGCTTTCGGATGGCTGGCGAGTTCGCGGGTCACCCCGCCCCCGTTGCGCCATGGTTCGGGTTTAAGCTCGGCAAAGCGGATGATCTCCATGCGCTCCAGCCTAGCCCGAGCCCGCCGTCGGCAGGCTGAGCGCTTGCGTAACATCGGTGCAATCTTGACGCGGTTCACCAATCCCGCGGGCCCTTGCTAACGTCGTAGGGAGGTAAACGGTTGGAGGCGCGGAATGTTCGTCAAAGTGTGCGGTTTGAGCACGCCTGAATCCGTACAGGCCGCCGTCGAGTCCGGCGCGGACGCCGTGGGTTTCGTGCTGACGAAGAGTCCACGCGAAGTATCGCCTGACCGTGCCCGAGACTTGCTGGTCCATGTACCGGAAGGTGTGACCGCCGTCGGAGTCTTCCGTCACGAGGCAGCGGCCGATGCCGTCGCAACCGCGCGCGAGGCCGGCCTCGTATGGGTTCAGCTGCACGGAAGCCGTTCCCCGGAAGACGTTAAGACCGTGCACGACGCCGGCATGCGGCTCATCCGGGCCGTCACCATGGGTGCCGCTCCGGACGAGTTCGAGGAGTGGGGCGAGGAACTTCTCCTGATCGACGCCGCAGTACCAGGTTCAGGCGAGGCGTGGGACTATTCCTCGGTCCGGAATCTGGGCCTGGGTGCACGCCACTGGTTGTTGGCTGGAGGATTGACCCCGTCCAACGTCGGGGCCGCGGCGTCCGAAGCCGAGGCCTGGGGCGTCGACGTGTCCAGCGGCGTGGAGTCCTCGCGTGGCGTGAAGGACCTCGACCTCGTGCGCGCCTTCGTCCGAGCCGCAAAAGCCTGACGCCCCCGCCCGAACGCTCGCTCCGATGATGTGAGCGAGGGTCCGCGGTTTTGCCCCCGAATGTGAGCGAGCGTCGCAAGAAACCCTTGACAGCCGCCATCCGGGGTCGCATATTTAACACATCGGCTAATTAGTCGATGCGTTAAATACGAAGGCGCTAGCGATGTCCACAGACCGGCTCAGTCTCATCTTCTCGGCACTGGCCGACCCCACCCGAAGGGCCATTCTGGCCCGGCTTTCGGAGGGTGAGGCCACAGTGAACGAGCTTGCCGAACCGTTCGACATCAGCCTGCCCGCCGTCTCCCGGCATCTCAAGGTCCTGGAAAACGCAGGGCTCATCAGCCGGAGCCGGAATGCGCAATGGCGGTCTTCCAAATTGGAAGCGGAACCACTGCGCGAAGCCACCGAATGGATGGACAAATACAGGCGCTTCTGGGATGCCAGTTTTATCCGCCTCGACGCCCACCTGCGCAAGATTCAGCACGATTCGAAGGATCCAGGAGCCAAGCAATGAACACGGAACAGCACATCCTCACCATGACCCGCGATTTCGATGCCCCACGCGAGCTCGTCTTCCAAGCCTTCGTGGACCCCGATCAGCTAGCCGCATGGTTCGGGCCGGTCGGGGTGGATTCGCCGCGCGACCGGATAATCGTCGACCCCCGGGTGGGCGGAGCCTGGCAGCTCGTCATGACCTGGGACGAGGACGGCGTCGCCAAGGAATCACCCATCGACGCGGTCATCACCGGATACGACCCGCCCGCCTTGCTGGTCGCCACCCAGAAAGCAGAGCCCGACGCCGGGATTACCCTTTTGCTGGAAATGCGCCTTGAGTTCGAGGTACTGGATGGCGGCCGCACGAGGCTTCATCTCACCCAGGGCCCCTTCGACTCTGACGAATGGGTGGAAATGACCAGAGAGGGATGGGGCACCTCGTTCACCAAACTGGACGCTTTGTTGGTGCGGGAATAGGGGAGCGGTCCAAAAGGGGCCCGAAGTCAACTTGGAAGGTCGGTGCCCATTCGGGCTACACTCCACGACGGGGACAGAATGCCATTGCTCCGGAGACCGAACGGTTCCGGAGACAGACGATCAAGCAGAATGCGACCTTTTGAAAATCCTTTCCAAACCTCTTAACGGCCCTATCCGATACCTGACAGCCGCCCTCTTCGCCGCACTGGCGCTGTCCGGCTGCTCCACACAGGGAGGGGGCTCCGCCGCGGCGGGCACGCCGTCGTCCCCTTCTGCGGGCGACTCGGCCTCCGCAAGTGCAAGCCCAACTCCATCATCGGGGCCATTCGGGGGCTTCGCGTCTGCGGCCGAAATGTGCTCCACCATCTCCAAAGAAGCTACGGGCGCTTCGTTGCTTCCAATGTCGGCGGCGCAGGGGAAGACCGCCGAGCTGGAGCAATACAAGGCCGAGCTCACCGCCACGGCGGATCGGGTCCCGGAAGCGCTCAAGGCTGATTTCACCAACCTCAAGGACACTGCGATTGCAGGCTTGAAGGACCAAACCGTCTACTCGAGCGGCAAGTTCGAAAAAGCGATGGCTCCCGTTACGACCTGGCTGAGCGCCAACTGCAAGTAATCCTTTATCCACTTAAGCGAATGAACAGGTAGCGCGGTCCCGGTGCCGCGGCAAGAATGGCTTCATGCAGCTGCCAGTCATGCCCCCTGTCGCACCCATGCTTGCCAAGGCGGTTGGCGCCATCCCGGACGGAGCCATGAGCTACGAGCCTAAATGGGATGGGTTCCGCTCCATCGTTTTTCGTGACGGTGACGACGTCGAAATCGGTAGTCGCAACGAGAAGCCCATGAACCGGTACTTCCCGGAGCTCATCGAGGCGTTGAAGGCAAACCTGCCCGAACGCTGCGTCCTCGACGGCGAGATTATCCTGGTCGGCAGATCCGGTGACCGCTTGGACTTTGAAGCCCTCCAGCAACGAATCCATCCGGCAGCCAGCAGGGTCAAGCTGTTGTCCGAGCAGACGCCGGCGAAATTCGTGGCCTTCGACTTGCTCGCCCTTGGCGATGAGGACTTCACGGGACGGCCCTTCGCCGAACGGCGGGCAGCGCTTGAAAAAGCACTCGCAGGCGCCGCCGCTCCCATCCACCTCACCGCGGCAACCCGGGACAAGGGAACGGCGGAGCAGTGGTTCAGCCAGTTCGAGGGCGCAGGCCTGGACGGCCTGCTCGCCAAGCCGCTGGATGGTACCTACCAACCGGACAAGCGCGTGATGTTCAAGGTCAAACACCAGCGGACCGCCGACTGCGTCGTGGCCGGCTACCGGGTTCATAAGACCGGTGACGACCTTATTGGTTCGCTCTTGTTGGGGCTCTATGACGACGGCGGACGGCTGGCAAGCGTGGGGGTAGTGGGTTCCTTCTCGATGCAGCGGCGCAAGGAATTGTTCGGCGAACTCCAACCCCTCGTGACTGGGTTCGATGGGCATCCCTGGGCATCGGCCGAGCAGGAGGAAGGCAGCCGGACACCCCGCAACGCCGAAGGCAGCCGCTGGAGCGCAGGGAAGGACCTGTCGTTCACGCCCCTGCGGCCAGAACTCGTTGTGGAAGTGGCTTACGACCATATGGAAGGGGAGCGGTTCAGGCACACAACGCAGTTCGTGCGGTGGCGGCCGGACAGGGATCCGGAGTCGTGCACCTATGAGCAGCTTGAGGAACCCGTGAAGTTCGATTTGTCAGCGGTCCTGGACGCCGGGAAACCATAAATCAGGGGGATTTCAGGGCGAACCCCTAGGCCCCGCCCGCGTCCCGCAAGGGACAATGGGAAATATGAAAACGCTGCTCAACATCATCTGGCTCGTCTTCGGTGGCTTCGTCCTTGCCTTGGGCTATTTCATGGCCGGAATTATCTGCTGCTTGTTGATCGTCACCATCCCGTGGGGCATCGCGTCGTTCCGGATTGCCTCGTACACCCTGTGGCCGTTCGGCCGCATGGTCGTGGACAAGCCGGGAAGCGGGGGCGTCTTTACGCTCCTGGGCAACGTCATCTGGTTGCTGGTTGCCGGCATTTGGATCGCGATCGGGCACGTAGTCACTGCGTTCGCCATGGCCATCACGATCATCGGGATCCCGCTGGCCATCGCCAACCTGAAGCTCATTCCGGTATCGCTCATGCCGCTGGGCAAGCAGATCGTGCCTAGCAACCGCCCCTTCGTCAGCACCTACCGCTAGCGCGGCAACGCCGGCCACCCGAAACCCCGCGTCGGGTATCAGACGCCATGGACTGTTCCGGAGTAGCGTAGGCCGTGTCTGCACTGCCTCCCCTCGAAAGGAACAGTCCATGTCCGCCGCCAGGAACACCGTTGCCAAGAACATCGTCGCCACCCTCAAAGCCAACAACGTCCAGCGCGTCTACGGGATCCCCGGGGATTCGCTGAACGGATTTACGGACGCGCTGAGGGAGGAAGAGAGCATCCGTTGGGTGCATGTCCGGCACGAAGAAGCCGCGGCGTTGGCGGCCGCGGCCGAGGCGGGCCTCACGGATGAACTCGCGGTGTGCGCCGGATCCTGCGGCCCGGGCAACCTGCACCTGATCAACGGCCTCTACGATGCCAACAAGTCCAGGGTTCCCGTGCTGGCCATCGCCGCCCACATTCCCAGCGAAGAGATCGGCAGCCAGTACTTCCAGGAGACACATCCCCAGGAGTTGTTCCAGGAGTGCAGCGTTTATGTCGAGCACGTCGCCCATCCTTCCCAGATGCCCAGGGTCTTGGAAATCGCCATGCGGACGGCCGTCGAGAAGCGGGGCGTCGCCGTCGTCGTGATTCCCGGCGATGTCGCCCTCGCGGAGGCGCAGAGCAACCGGACAGCGGTGATCCGGGCCGCCCGGCCGGAGATCCGGCCCAACCCCCGGGAGCTCGCCGAAGCAGCTGACATTCTCAACGCGGCAGGCAAAGTCACTATCCTGGCCGGCGCCGGCACCGCGGGTGCGCACGCCGAGGTCATGGCCCTGGCGGACGCGCTGGGCGCGCCGATCGTCCACGCGATGCGCGGCAAGGAGCACATCGAGTACGACAACCCCTTCGACGTCGGCATGACGGGCCTCTTGGGGTTCAGCTCCGGCTACCGCGCGATGGAGAGCTGCGAAGCCTTGCTTATGCTGGGCACCGATTTTCCGTACCAGCAGTTCTACCCGGAGAATGCCAAGATCATCCAGGTGGATATCAGGGGCGAGCAACTCGGCAGGCGTTCCCGGATCGATCTTGGCCTTGTGGGCACGGTCAAGGACACTGCGGCCTCGCTCCTGCCCTTGATCGAGCCCAAAAAAAGACGAACGCACCTCCAAGCCTCCCTCAAGCACTACGCCAAGTCCCGTGCAAAACTCGACGACCTGGCCTCTCCGGCCAAAGACGGCCAGCCCATCCATCCGCAGTTCGTGGGCAGGCTCGTGGATGAGGTGGCGGCCCCGGACGCGGTTTTCACGTGCGACGTCGGGTCCCCCACCGTGTGGGCCGCCCGGTACCTGAGCATGAACGGCCGACGCCGGCTGCTCGGCTCGTTCAACCACGGAACCATGGCCAACGCCCTGTCCCACGGAATCGGTGCGGCCGCCTCGTACCCCGGGCGCCAGGTGGTGGCCCTGGCCGGCGACGGCGGCCTGACCATGCTTCTCGGCGAGCTGATCACCTTGGTGCAGAACAAGCTCCCCGTCAAAGTGGTGGTCTTCAACAACTCCTCGCTGAACTTCGTGGAGCTCGAAATGAAGGCCGCCGGATTCGTCAATTTCGGCACTGAGCTCGAGAATCCGGACTTCGCCAAACTGGCAGAATCGCTGGGCATCCGCGGAATCCGGGTGGACAACTCGTCCGGGTTGAAGGCGGGGCTGGCTGAAGCCTTCGCGTACGACGGTCCGGCCCTCATCGACGTCCGCACGGCCCGGCAGGAACTGTCCATTCCGCCGGCGATCAGTGCCGAACAGGTCAAGGGCTTCACGCTCTACGCGATCCGGACGGTACTCTCCGGCCGCGGCGACCAGCTCATCGACCTCGCGAAGACCAATATCCGCCAGATATTCTGAACCGAACCGCTACCGGCGGGGCCAGCCGTTACGGTTCCGAGATCCGCCTTCAGCCGTCGCAGTTGCTTAGCTGATCCTGCGTCGGTAGGCGGCTGCGGCGAAGAAGTACGCGAGAACGAGGATGCCGAGGCACCATGCGAGGGCGACCCATATGTCGTTTCCGATCGGCCGTTGTTCAAACAGATCCTGGATCGTGTTGACGATCGAAGTGACCGGTTGGTTCTCGGCGAAGGCGCGCACGGGACCCGGCATGGTGGCCGTGGGGACGAAAGCCGAACTGATGAACGGCAGGAAGATGAGCGGATAGGAGAACCCGCCGGCGCCGTCCACGGACTTCGCTGTCAGGCCCGCGATGATGGCGAGCCACGTGAGTGCGAGGGTGAACAGTGCCAGGATTCCGATGATGGCGAGCCACTCCAGCAGGCTTGCCGATGTGCGGAATCCCATCAGGAAGGCCACCAGCACGATGATCACGAGGGAGAGACCGTTGGCCACCATGGAGGTCAGCACATGTGCCCACAGCACGGATGATCGTGCGATCGGCATGGAGTGGAACCGCTCGAAAATGCCGCTCTTCATGTCGGTGAACAAGCGAACGGCGGTGTAAGCGATGCCTGATGCGATCGCGATCAGCATGATTCCCGGCAGCAGGTAATTGACGTAGTTCTCGGTGCCGGTCTTGATGGCTCCGCCGAACACGTAGACGAACAGCAGCATGAGGGCGATCGGCGTGATCGCGGTGGTGATAATGGTGTCCGCGCTGCGGAAAATGTGGCGCATGGAGCGGCCCAGCAAGACGGACGTGTCTCCAAAGAAGTGTGTGCTCATGACTGGTCCTTACTTGACGCGACCTTGCCCTGGTTCCCCACAAGTGCAAGGAAGATATCCTCCAGGGTGGGCTGCTTTTCGACGTACTCGACCTTCGCCGGTGGGAGTAGTTGCTTTAGCTCGGCGAGAGTCCCGTTCGCGATGATGCGCCCTTGATGAAGGATGGCGATCCGGTCCGCGAGTTGTTCGGCCTCGTCGAGATACTGTGTGGTGAGCAGAACAGTGGTGCCCTGATTCGCGAGCTCCTGGATTACCTGCCACACTTCGATGCGTGCTTCGGGGTCGAGCCCGGTGGTCGGCTCATCGAGGAAGATCACCTCAGGCTGGCCGATCAGGCTCATGGCGATGTCAAGGCGACGGCGCATGCCCCCCGAATACGCGGACACTTTTCGGGATGCTGCCTCGGAGAGGTTGAAGCGCGCCAGAAGATCATCCGCCGCTTGGCCGGGGTCCTTCAGGTGCCGCAACCTGGCAACAAGCACCAGGTTTTCCCGGCCGGAGAGGATTTCATCGACTGCTGCGAATTGTCCGGTGAGGCTGATGGATTCCCGGACCCGCAGCGCTTGGGTTACGACGTCGAATCCATTGACGGTGGCCGTGCCGGCGTCCGGACTCAGCAGTGTGGACAGGATTTTCACCATCGTGGTTTTTCCCGCTCCGTTGGAGCCGAGAAGGGCGAAGACGCTGCCCGGTTCCACGTCGAAGTCCACGCCGCGCAGCACGTGCAGCTCTTTGTAGGACTTTTCCATGCCCTGCACGCGGATCGCGGGTTCGCGGGTGGTGGAGCCATTGCTCATGATTCCCCCTCCCTCCCATCGTCCCCGGCAGCGGCGTCGATTGCCTTGACGAGGCGTTCACGCTCCTTGTTGATCCACTGCCCGCCCGTGTAGTTGCGTATGAACGTTTCAGCGAACTCCACCGGGTCGTGACCGACGATCGCGCGAATCGGCGTTCCGTCCGCGGCGCTCTGTTCGAAGAGATCGGTGAGGTCCCCGAGCATCCGCAGCAGCACATCGCCCTTGGTGATGGCCCCGAAGTACATCAGGTAGCGCTCCAGCGCGGTCGCCGCCGCGCGATAGTCCGCGGGAAGCTGTTCCACGCGTGTCTTGTTTTGCCGGTATTGCTTCTTCTGTTCGAGCGATCCCGTGAGCTGCTCGATCCACCCTGCGGCCATGTTCACTTTCCTTCCTTTCGGAGGTGTTCCAGTCGTTCGGACAGGAAACTCCACGTGCTCCAGAATTCGTCCAATTCCTTCTTGCCTTGCTCGTTGAGCGAATACACCTTGCGCGGCGGGCCCTTCTCGGACGGCCGCTTCTCGACGTCGACAAGGCCTTTCTGCTCGATCCTGACGAGCAGTGCATACACGGTGCCCTCGGCGATCTCGGTGAAGCCCTGCCCCCGGAGAAGCGTCGTGATTTCGTACCCGTACGCGGGATTCCCGGTCAGGAGAGCGAGAACGATGCCCTCCAGGGTCCCCTTGAGCATCTCCGTCATCTGCTTGCCCATTGGACACCCCCTTTCACTACTCAGTGTTACTAGCTACTAGTACATAGTACCGCTAAGTAGTGGATGCGCAAGACCTCAATGGAACTGCGCCGAAGCGAACTCAAGGACGTCGGAACGCGCCGTCCCTCAAGAGGGCCACAGCAGTCCCGGCGTCAAGTTCGGCGGCGATCTCGACGTCGTCCGCGTACCCTGCGCCTATCAACTCACGGCCGCTTGAGCAGCCTCGCAGAGCGTCATGGAGCCGGGGTTCGGCGGCGTTGAACACGGCCATCGCGGCATTTGCCTCCGGCGCGAAACCTTCCCTGCCATCCTCCGGCGTGAAGCCGCCCCAGCCTGCGGCAGCGAGCCCGGCAATGAACGCGCCGGCTCCGATCTGATCCTCCACTGCGGGCCGGAGCGAACCGCCGGGCCATAGCTCCCCGGCCGCGATCACCGCCACCACTGCGTCCGGAGGGAGTTCGGCCGCCACCCAATCCGCGGTGGCGGCTGCGTTGCGAAGTGACACGGCCGCGATGAGCGGGACTTCCGGGGCGAGCTCATGCGCGATCGAAGAGCCGTTGGGTGAAGGCAGCACGACCCGGCCCAACGGGCGCGCCTCCCGCAGGCTCGACGGCGAGAGGCTCAGTCCGCCGCCACCGCGTGGACCAGCCAGCTGGGCATCATGGTGGGCGGCGAAATCCTCGGCCCCGGCGTCCTTCCACGGGTACGGGAACACCATGGCCCCCCGATCGACGGCGACGCTGACGCAGGTAGTGAAGGTGAGGACGTCGACCACGACGGCGAGGTCCACTCCGGACGCAACCGAACGGGCGCCGTCGAGCCGCCATTCAAACCTCACCCTGAACGGAAGCTGCCGGTGCACCGTCCCCGCCATGGTCATGACAGTTCGGCCTCCAGGTTGCGGCGGGCGGCATCCAGCCACAGGCTTTTCGCGCGTTCGCTGTGGAAGAGCGGATCCAGGGCGAGCAGTTGGCGGACGACGGCGGCCCGGCCGGCAGCGAAGTCGGCATCGCTGACGTGGGCGTAGTCCTCGCGGACAGCAGCCAGGTAGCGGGCGTAAGTCGCTGGTTCCGCTCCGAGGATGGAGAGATCGGCGTCGCACAAGAGGGCGCCGGCCTGGTCTCCCGGTTCGGGGCTGTGGGTGGAGGTCAGCCTGACCAGCCGGGCAACGTCGTCGATCACGGGCCCGGGGAGCCCCGCAACGGCCAGTCGGTCCTCGGCCAGCATGGCCGATTGCTCTTCGTCCTGCCCGGCGATTCCCTCGTAGACGGCGTCATGGAACCACGCGGCCAACGTCACTGAGCGCGCAGGCAGAGCGGGTTCGCTGAGGAGGTCCAAGGCTTCCAGGACCGCCAGCAAATGCGTGCGGCTGTGGTACTTCCGATGGTCCTCGCCCCAGCGTTCGAGGAGCTCAAAACCCAGCTCCTCGTGTCCCGGAAGTGTCGAATTCCAGCGCTCCAGCAAGGGCACGGTGAGCGCCTTGCTGCGTTGGCGGGCGGGGATCCGCAAGCCGCTCGCAATCAGTTTCCGCACCAAAATTCGGGCCTCCACGGGGATGGCGCCTGCCGAGAGGAGATCCTGGTAGCGGCGTTCCGGGACGTCGTAGTGGTCGCCGTCGAAGGCGCGCTCGGGAATTCCCGCGGCCTCAGCGAAGGCATGCAGCTCCTCGAGCGATGTGTCCGAGACGAGGTGGGAAAACACGGTCCCGTGCGCGGGCCACAGCGGCGGATCAACGTAGACGGCCATGGCCAGCGCCAGGGAACTAGGAGTTTTTCCGGGTGGCTACCGCGGAGAGTGCGGTCAGGCCCTTTTCGAAGTCGCCGCCCACCATCTTCTCCATGTTGAAGAACAACGCGAAGATTTTGCCGAGGCCCTTGTTCTCACCGGTCATCGTCCAGGTGACGCGGGTGCCGTCCCCTTCGGGCACGAACGTGAACCCTGTAGGGTTGACGGCCTTCATGGGCTTGGTGAATTCGAGGCGGATGTCGATCTTGCCGGGCTCCTCCGAGCCGACGATTTCCATGGTTCCGGTGCCGGCCTTGTTGTTGCCGCTCCAGGCATACTTTGCTCCGACGCCGGACTCGTTGCCCGAGTAGCTGCGGCTCAGCTGGGGGTCAACGGCCTCCCACGGAGACCATTTGGTCCACTCGTGGAAGTTGTTGACGAAGGGGAAGATGTCGGAGGGGGCGGCGGGGATCAGTGCGTTGCGAGTGACTGTGAAGGGTGCCATGTGCATATCGTACGGCGCTTTGTCGAGAGTGGGTGCGGGCCGCGTGCTGTGTTCCGGCACGCAGCGCGCGGCCCGGACCCACGATTTCGACGGCGGGTGCAGCTTTACATGCCTGGGATGTCGAGCGCTTCGTAGACGGTGATCGAGGCTTCGGGTGCCATGAGGAAATGCGGGTGGCCTTCGAGGAGCTTCAGGGCTCCGTCCATGTCCTCTGCCTGCAGGACGCTGTAACCGCCCACGCCGGTCTCTGCATCGGACACTCCAGAGTTCCCGACCACCTTGCCGCCACCGAGGGGTGTGCCAAGATCGGCAAGCCCATCGCCAGCCTTCGCGGCCCAGTCCATCCACAGCTTCATGCCTTCGGCTGCTGCCTCAGGGGTGCTGTCAGCCATCATCGATTCCGCCGATTGCGGTGCATTGTAGAGAACTACGAACTTCTTCATTACGTGTCCTTTTCCTCATGCTCGCCAGGCGGTGTTCCACCCGGTCACACCTGATCCTAGGGTTAGGGATCGCAAACAGCGAGGGGCTTTTCAAGGTAAGCGGAGAAGGCTATGGACAGCAGTTTCGCCGTCGGCAAACATGGAGCAGGAGGGATGATTCGCCAAAGTTGAGCATAGTAGACTCAACTTTGAGAAATAGTCGTCTTTCCCGAGAGGAGCTCTTCCATGGACGTCAAATTCACCACCAAGAGCCAGGAGGCTCTTTCCGCGGCGGCCATGAACGCCTCCACCGCCGGAAATCCGCAGCTGGAGCCAGCCCACTTGCTCAAAGCGCTCATGGACCAGCGCGAGGGCGTCGCGGTAGCACTTTTGCGCGCTACTGGAGCGGACCCGGATGCCGTGAGCGTGCAGGCGAGTTCGGCCATCAAGGCCCTGCCGTCGTCGTCGGGCAGTTCCGTGCAGCAAGCGCAGCTTTCGCGTCCTTCCATGCAGGCCATCCAGGCCGCCCAGAACGAGTCCGAGAAACTCGGAGACTCCTTCGTGTCCACAGAGCACCTCCTCTTGGGGCTCTCTGCCGGTAGCGATGCCGTGGGGAAGCTACTGCGCGACGCCGGTGCCTCCCATGAAGCGCTCCTCGCCGCCCTGCCGGGTGTCCGCGGCGACCGGAAAGTCACCTCGCAAGACCCGGAAAACACCTTCCAGGCGCTCGAGAAATACGGCATGGACCTCACAGCCGTCGCTCGCTCCGGCAAGCTGGATCCCGTGATCGGTCGGGACAGCGAAATCCGGCGAGTCGTCCAGGTCCTGAGCCGGCGCACCAAGAACAACCCCGTACTCATCGGGGAACCCGGTGTCGGCAAGACCGCCGTCGTCGAAGGGCTCGCCCAGCGCATGGTGGCCGGCGACGTCCCGGAAAGCCTGCGGGGCAAGACCCTGATCGCGCTGGACCTCGCGTCCATGGTGGCCGGCGCGAAGTACCGCGGCGAATTCGAGGAACGGCTCAAGGCCGTGCTGGAGGAGATCAAGAACTCCAACGGGCAGATCGTCACCTTCATCGACGAAATCCACACGGTGGTGGGTGCCGGTGCCACCGGTGAAAGCGCCATGGATGCGGGCAACATGCTCAAGCCGATGCTGGCCCGCGGCGAGCTGCGGCTCATCGGGGCCACCACCCTGGACGAGTACCGCGAGAATGTCGAGAAGGACCCTGCCCTGGAACGCCGCTTCCAGCAGGTCTACGTCGGCGAGCCGAGCGTGGAGGACACCATCGGTATCCTCCGCGGCCTCAAGGAACGCTACGAGGCCCACCACAAGGTAGCCATCGCAGATTCCGCCTTGGTAGCCGCCGCCACGCTCTCCAACCGCTACATCTCGGGCCGCCAGTTGCCGGACAAGGCGATCGACCTCGTGGACGAGGCTGCGTCACGGCTGCGCATGGAAATCGACTCGGCTCCCGAGGAAATCGACCAGCTTCGCCGTGCCGTGGACCGTCTGACGATGGAGGAATTGGCCCTCGAGCGCGAGACTGATGCGGCCTCCATCGAACGCCTCGCTGCGCTCCGCGCGGACAAGGCGGACAAGAAGGAAGCCCTGGGGGCGCTGAACGCCCGTTGGGAATCCGAGAAGGCCGGGCTCAACCGTGTTGGCGACCTCAAGGCGAAGATCGACGAATTGCGCTCGGCCGCCGAAAAGTACCAGCGCGAGGGCGACCTTGAGGCTGCCTCGCGTATTCTCTACGGCGAACTGCCCGCGTTGGAGCGCGAGCTCAGCGCAGCAGCCGAGGAAGAGTCCGCCCGGGAAGCGCGGGGTGAAGCGAAGCCCGCCCTGATGGTCGCGGACGAAGTCACGGCGGACGATATCGCCGAGGTTATTTCGGCCTGGACGGGCATCCCCGCCGGCCGCATGCTGCAGGGCGAATCCCAGAAGCTGCTGCACATGGAAGAGGAGATCGGAAAGCGGCTGATCGGCCAGTCCAAGGCCGTGGCCGCCGTCTCAGATGCCGTCCGCCGCGCCCGTGCGGGCATCAGCGACCCCAACCGACCCACGGGTTCGTTCCTGTTCCTTGGCCCCACCGGCGTCGGTAAGACCGAGCTCGCCAAGGCACTCGCCGATTTCCTTTTCGACGACGAACGCGCCATGGTGCGGATCGACATGTCCGAGTACGGGGAGAAGCACTCCGTGGCCCGGCTGGTCGGCGCCCCTCCCGGGTACGTGGGCTACGAGGAAGGCGGCCAGCTCACTGAAGCCGTCCGCCGTCGCCCGTACTCCGTAATCCTGCTCGACGAGGTGGAGAAGGCCCACCCGGAAGTGTTCGACATCCTCCTGCAAGTGCTCGACGACGGTCGCCTCACCGACGGGCAGGGCCGCACCGTGGACTTCCGGAACACCATCCTGGTTCTGACGTCGAACCACGGTAGCCAGTTCCTCGTGGATCCAACCCTGGACGCCACGGCGAAGCGAAATGCGGTCATGGCCGTGGTCAACGCGTCCTTCAAGCCCGAGTTCCTCAATAGGCTCGATGAGATTGTCCTGTTTGATGCACTCACCGTGGACGAGCTCGCGAGGATCGTCGAGCTGCACGTGGACGAGCTGACCAAGCGGCTGCACGACCGTCGGCTCACCCTTGAGGTCAGCGACGGCGCACGGGCCTGGCTCGCGATGTCCGGTTACGATCCGGCCTACGGTGCCCGTCCGCTGCGCCGGCTGGTTCAACGCGAGATCGGCGACCGCTTGGCCAAGGAGATCCTCGCCGGACAGATCGCCGACGGCGACACGGTCATGGTGGACACCGCGGCCGACGTCGACGAACTCACCATCGAGGGGCTCGAAGCTTTGACGGGTCCCGACGGCGGGGCTCCGGCGGGTAGCGGCCTGACGGTGAGGCGGAAGGACTAGCTACTTCTGCAGCACGGATTCCTTGAGTGTGTTTCCCGAGTTCACCACGATGAAGCAGTCCACGCGGCGGTCGCCGTTGTCCCAGCTGGTGGCGCTCGGGTACACGTTCTGCTGCAGGAGTGCGTACTTGGTGGAGGCCTCGTTGAGCATCACATCGCGGCAGATTTCGCGGCCTTTGTCCCGCAAGGCAGTGGCACCGGGGAAGGTGTCCTCTGCCTTGTACCGGAAAATGGCGCCAAGCTGGGCCGAATGGTCGGTAGTGCAGTCCACCGCCCTGGACTTGGTGGCATTGGAGTCGAAATCGGCGAAGCAATCGCCCAGTTGGTAATCCCTTGCCTCGATGTCAGCCGGGAGGGGGCCGCGGCTGGTGGACGTGGACGGTGCCGGGACGGGCGCGGCCGCCGGGCGGTTGGCCAAGGCCCCGACGAGGATCCAGATCACTACGCCGATGAGGATCAGCACGGCCAGCACAATTCCGCCAATGATGAGCCGATACCGCGTTATGGCGTCCAGGGCGCTCCGCAGGGGGGAACCAGCGTCTACCGGCGACTCGTTGTCGCCTGTACCGTTGTTGCCCGGGATGGTGTTGTCCTGGCCCATGTCTGAGATTGCGCCTTTCATGCGTGCGGCCCGATATTAGGGCGACTCTACCCAAGTTTTCCATGCCAATGAACGGTGATGCTGCCAGGTGGAACTGTGACGCCGCTTTCGCGAAGGTCGTGGCAAGCAGTTGCTCCAGAAAGCATGTAATCTAGACATACGACAAATTGACCAAACATTCCGGGGCCTCACCGATAGCCAAGGTGACCACCTCCGGTCCAAGTACAAAAGGGGGTCACGCCATGGGGCGCGGCCGTCAAAAGGCAAAAGCTACCAAGCAGGCTCGGGACATCAAGTACTACTCCCCGAACACTGACTATTCGGCCCTTCAGCGCGAGCTGACCGGGCCATCAAGTCGTGCGACGAGCCGATTCGCGGATGATCCGCCGGAGCCGGACTACTCGGCTTACGAGGACAAGTACGCACAGGACTTGGAAGACGATGACGACGAGGTAGACACCCGCCGCATCGGATAGCTGTAGCAACAATCAGGTGCCTTTCGGCATCGAGTTGCGTACCGCCGTCGTACACGAAGTCATTTGGCATCCCCGGATGCCACCCAAAACGATCTAGCCCGTAGGGCGCGCCATAATCGGCGTGCGCTACGGGCCTTTTTCGTCTCCTTCTGCCGGTCAGTCCTTCTCGTGGCACAGATCCAGCAAGGGGATCAGTGTTTCGAGGTCGTTGGCGCGGGCTGCGGCCAGGATCTTCCGGTGGGCATCCGCCACGCGCTCAAGCTTGGCGTCGTCTAGGGGATACGAGCGGCTGATGAGCCGTTGAACGGGGTTGTCCCAGACGGATTCGAGCGTTTTCAGCAGGAATCCGTTGGGCGCAGGCGCCGCCAGGCCCAAATGGAACGCCCGCGTAGCGGTAAAGAGTTCCTCGGGGTCAGCGCTTGCCGCGCCCTCGGCGATAAGCAGCTCAAGCCGGGCAAGCTGCAGGTTTGTGTACTTGGCCCCGCACTGCCTGATGGCCATGATCTCAAGGGCCTTGCGCACCTCGTAGACTTCCTCGACAGCTGAGCGGGTCAGCGTCGTCGCAAAATACCCTGCGCCCGGGACCAAAGTGGCGAGTCCTTCGTGCACCAAGCGGTTCAGGGCGTCACGGACGGGCGTCCGGGAAACGCCGTATTCTTCGGCCAGTTGTTCCTGGACCAGGGGAGCGCCAGGCTCGACCACGCCGTTGACGATCTCATTGCTGATCCTGTCGTAGACGTGCTCGCTCAGTGGCCGCATCCCCTTGGCAGCTTGCGCGGCCATTCGCCTCATCCCCTTTTCGGTATCAAAACTTGCTCAATCCTACGTGCTTTACATCACAGGATTCACTGTATACAGTGAATCCAATCCTACCAGCCCCGATGAAAGTTGCCCTATGAGCCTGCACATTCCACGCATACCCGGCATTGATTTTGCCGCCGTCGGCAAGCAGTTGGGTTACCTGGAGATCGAACACTCGGACAACGAGAACGACGCCGCTGTCATCCCCTCGCCGATCGCGGTCCTGAGCGGTGGGGACGGCCCCACGGTCCTCTTGATCGCCGGTACGCATGGCGACGAATATGAAGGCCAGATCCTGCTCCAGGAACTCATCCGCACCTTGAACCCGGATGAGGTGACCGGGAGGTTGATGATCCTGCCTGCCCTCAACATCGCTGCTGTCCGCGAAGGAAGACGTGTTTCCAGCGTGGACCGGGTCAATCTGAACCGTGCCCTCCCGGGCCGTGCCGACGGCGGACCGGCCCTGCAGATCGCCTCGATTGTGGCCGAAGAACTCATCCCCATGGCTGACTTTGTGATGGACATCCACTCCGGTGGAATTGCCTCGGAGTATGTTCCGTCCGCGTTCGTCTACCAAGGACCGACGCCGGAGCTGTGGGCTGAGAAGACGGCGGCGGTGGCCGCGTTCAATGCCCCTTATTCCGTCGCGGTGAAACCCATGCTCAAGGCGGGCTCCATCAGCGGCGCGGCCGATCAGGCGGGCGTGCCGATGATCTCGACCGAACTCGGCGGCAGGGGAACCGTGTCCCTGGCGATCCTCAACAGGGCCCGGAAGGGGCTACGTTCGCTGCTTGGCCACTGGGGCGTGCTCAAGGACGCCGGGCTTCCGGAGACCGGAGCCCCGATCCAGTGGGTCGAACTCACTGCCCAGTCCGCTGTCCATTCCACCATGGCAGGCATCCTCGAGCCGGTGGTCGAACTTGGCCAGAAGGTCGCGGCCGGAGAGCTCGTGGCCCGCGTTCACTCAGTGGAAGAACTCGAGCGTCCACCAAAAGACTTCTTTGCACCCATTGACGGGGTGGTCGCAATCGTTCGGCATCCCGCCCTCGTCAATGTTGGCACCACCGTGGTCAACATCGCCGTTGACCACGGAACAAGCTATGAGAAAGGCAATCATGAACCGTCCTAGTTACATCTCCACAGGCGCCCTGCTGCTGGCCGTCGCCGTCGGGCTCAGCGGCTGCACCACGGCTTCACTCGACGCCGGCAAGGAAGCCGCGGTCAGTTCGATTCCCGGTAAAGACGCCGCGATTCCGGCGGCGCCGTTCAACCAGTCCGCCGCGAATCTCTTGCCCCCGGACGTCAAGGCCAAAGGCATGCTAGTGGTTGGCACCGACCCCACTTTCGCGCCTTATGAGTTCTACGCGGCTGACAGCAAGACGGTTGTCGGCTGGGACGCGGATTTTGCGAGAGCCGTCGGCGAGACCTTGGGCCTCGAAGTGAAGATGGTTCCTGCGACCTTCGACACCATCCTCCCGGGCGTGAGTTCGAACAAGTATGACGTAGGCATCTCGGGTTTCAACGTCACGGCCGAGCGCAAGTTGAATGCCGATTTCGCCTCCTACCAAAGCAGCGGCTCGGGCCTTGCCGTCAAGGCCGGCAACCCCAAGAAGCTGGCCCTCGACGCGATGAAGCTGTGCGGCACGAAGGTGGGTGGCGAAAAGGGAACCACGCAAGGGATCGAGACCCTTCCGGCGTTTTCGAAGCAGTGCGTCGACGCTGGCAAAGCGCCGATCGACATCCAGTTGTTTCCCTCCCAGAACGAAGCCAACCTGGCACTCATCTCCGGCCGCGTGGACAGCGTCCTCTCAGGCCTTGTTGGCATGGGCTACGCAAGCAAGCTTTCCGGCGGTGCTTTCGAGCTGGCCGGCAACCAGGACTTCGAACCGACGCCGGTGGGTATCGCCATGCCCAAGGGCTCGCCACTGACCAAGGCGATCGTCGCGGCCGTCAGGGCGCTGATCGCTGGCGACACGTACAAGGCGATCAACGCGAAGTACGGAATCCCGGACTCGGTGACCATCAGCGCTGATGCCGTGGACGAGAGTGGTGCGAAATGAGCAACGTGATCACTGTCCCCAAGAGTGGAACAACAGACCGTGGCCAGTTCACTGTGGTTTCGGCCAGGCACCCCTGGCGATGGGTCGCTGGCATTGCGGTAGGCGCCGTCGTGATCCTGCTGCTTGTTTCCGCCGTGAGCAATCCCCGTTTCGGCTGGGACAAGGTTGCCCTGTATTTCCGCGATGTCGCCATCGTCAATGGGATCGGCATCACCCTGTTCCTCACGGTTGTCTGCATGGCTGTCGGGGTGGGGCTTGGCGTGGTGCTTGCGGTCATGCAGCTTTCGGCAAACCCCGTGGTCAAGGCCTCGGCAAGCGCCTACGTGACGATCTTCCGTGGCACGCCCGTCTTGGTCCAGCTGTTGTTCTGGTTCAACTTGTCGGCGCTGTACCCGGAGATCACCTTTGGTATCCCGGGCGTCAGCTTGGACGCCAACCAAATCATCACCCCCCTCGCCGCAGCGATCCTTGGCCTGGGCCTTAACGAGGCCGCCTACATGTCGGAGATCGTCCGGGCTGGAATCCAGTCCATCGACCAAGGCCAAGGCGAGGCGGCCGGTGCCCTCGGCATGTCCCGCATCCAGACCCTCACCAGGGTGATCCTGCCCCAGGCCATGCGGGTCATCATCCCGCCCACGGGCAACGAGTTCATTGGCATGCTCAAGATGACGTCGCTGGTCAGTGTCCTGGCTGTCCCCGAGCTCCTGTACTCCGCCCAGATCATCTACTCGAAGAACCTCCAGGTTGTCCCCCTGCTCTTGGTTGCCAGCATCTGGTACATCATCGTCACCACGGTGTTCACGGTGGGCCAAGGCTACCTGGAGCGGCACTTCGCGCGAGGAACGTCCCGTTCCGTCCCGCCGACCGCCGCCGAGCGGTTGCGGAAATTCTTCAGGGTCCACTCCGCGCAGGGCACCGGAAAGCAGGACGCAGGAAAACAGGGTTCAGGAAAACAACGCTCAGGAAAGGGCGGCCAGTCATGACCATCGAGACGAAGGAAAGCCGGAAGGCGCCGGAAGCGCTTCCGCTGGTGCGCGCGGAAGGCGTGCGCAAGAGTTTCGGCGACAACGAGGTCCTCAAGGGAATCGATCTCCACGTCCAACGCGGCGAGGTGGTCTGCCTGATTGGAGCCTCGGGCTCCGGGAAGAGCACCTTCCTGCGGTGCGTGAACCACCTGGAGAAGATCGACGGCGGGCTGTTGTGGGTAGCGGACAGGGCCGTGGGCTACCGGATCAAAGGCGACAAGCTCCACGAACAGTCCCACAACGAAATCTGCGCGGACCGCACCGATATCGGGATGGTCTTCCAGCACTTCAACCTCTTCCCGCACATGACTGTGCTGGAGAACCTCATGGAAGCCCCGCTCAGGGTGCTCAAGCAGCGCAAGGCGGATGTCCGCCGTCGGGCGTTGGATTTGTTGGAGAAGGTGGGTCTGTCGGAGAAGGCGGAGGCCTATCCGCGGCACCTCTCGGGCGGGCAGCAGCAGCGGGTGGCGATCGCCCGGGCCCTGTGCATGCAGCCGAAGCTGATGCTGTTTGACGAGCCGACGTCGGCGCTGGATCCGGAGCTGGTGGGCGAAGTCCTCAGGGTGATGAAGGACCTGGCCCGGACGGGAATGACCATGATTGTTGTGACGCACGAAATGGGGTTTGCCCGCGACGTGGCGGACCGCGTGGTGTTCATGCACGGCGGCCGGATCATTGAGGAAGGTCCCGCCGAAGAGGTCATCGGCAACCCGCAGCACGAGCGGACCAAGGCGTTCTTGTCCGCGGTTCTGTAGTTGTTGATAGTGCGCTCTCGGAAAAGATTGACAATATGCGTTAGTGATGGCTAACGTATTAATCATGCTCGACCGACTGGAAGTTGCCGCGGAGCCGAATAGGCGGCGTCTGTTGCACCTGCTTGCGGCGGGCGAGCGCACCGTGACCGAGCTGGCCGGCGAATTCACGGTGAGCAGATCCGCCGTCTCGCAGCACTTGTTGTTGCTGGAGCAGGTAGGCCTCGTTGCTGCCCGCAAAGAGGGACGCAACCGCTTCTACCGCTTGGACAATGCCGGGATGAGGGAACTCCGGCTGCTTTTTGAGCAGTTCTGGACCGCTGAGCTGGACATGCTCCTCGCTGACGCACAAAACTTCACCACCGACCGCCTTCAAACAACAGAGGAATCACCATGATTTACGACAAGACCGTTCTTCTTCCCCTCAACGTCGACCAGGCGTTCGAACTCATCACCCAGCCCGCACGCCTCCGCCGCTGGCAGGCCGTTGCCGCCCGCGTCGACCTGAAGGTTGGCGGCGAGTACCGCTGGACCATCACCCCGGGTCACCACGCGGCTGGAACGTTCACCGAAATCGAGCCGGGCAAGCGCGTCGTCTTCACCTGGGGCTGGGAGCAGCCCGAAGCGCCGGCGGACAACATCTCCACGGTAGCCATCACCCTTGAGCCGGCCGACGGCGGCACCTCCGTGCGCTTGGTGCACGAAGGCCTTCCGACTCCGGAAGCTCTTGCAGGCCACGCCGAGGGCTGGAACCACTACCTCGACCGTCTCCTCGCCGAGGCCTCCACGGGCGACGCCGGTGCCGACGAATGGGCAGCTGCCCCTGCCGATCTCAATGAGCTCACCTCCGCGGACGCCACGCTTGCCATCGTGCAGCGAGTGCTGGCGCGCGTCACGGAAGCCGACGCGCGGACCCAGACTCCGTGCGCCGATTTCAACGTCTCGCAGTTGCTCGACCACCTTGCCGGCTCAATTGCCAACATCGCCAAGGCCTTGGGCGCCGAAGTAGCCGACGACGCCGGAAAGTCGCCTGAGGTGCGCATCGCCGACCTCGCCCAGCCCACGCTGGAAGCCTTCTACCGCCGCGGGCTCGAAGGCACGGTCGACATGGGCTTCGCACAACTGCCGGCCACGATAGTCGCCTCCATCCTCAACCTCGAGTTCCTGGTGCACGCTTGGGACTTCTCCAAGGCCTTGGGCCTCGAGGTGTCGGTGGCGGATGAGCTCACCGACTACGTCGAGGTCCTCGCGCAGAACACCATCAGCGAGCAGGTCCGCGCCAGCGGGAGCTTCGCCCCGGCCCAGGAAGTCGCCGAGATGGCGTCCAGCCTGGAGCGCTTGGTCGCTTTCACGGGCCGGGCAGTTCACGCCTAAGCTCAAGGCTACTCAACGAAGGGATAGCAATGCCGCAGGTTGATAGCTACAAGCAGGGAACTCCGTGTTGGGTGGACCTGTCGTCGTCGGACATCGAGGCTTCCAAGGCCTTCTACCGTGATCTGTTCGGCTGGGAATTGGACGCGATGGATGCCGGCAACGGCATGACCTACTACATGGCCAAGCTGCAGGACCGCTATGTGGCGGGCCTGATGCAGCAGATGCCGGACATGGCTGCGGTCGGGGCGCCGTCCTTCTGGGCCAACTACCTCGCCGTCGATTCGGTGGATGAGGCCGCTGAGCGCGCGACGGCGGCAGGCGGCAACATCCTCTTCCCGCCGGACAGTGTCCCCAACGGGAGCGGGCGGATGTTCTTCGCCGCCGATCCGACGGGTGCTCAGATTGGTTTTTGGGAGGCAGGAAACCACCACGGCGCCGGGTTGGTCAATGAACCGGGCACGGTGGTCTGGAGCGAGCTGCAAACAAACGACGTCGCCAAGGCCGTGGCGTTCTACGAATCCGTGACGGGGTGCTCCAGCGAGACGGCCGCGGCCGGCGACCTGCAGGAATACACCCAGCTTGTTGTGGACGGGAAGTCCGTGGCCGGCGCCATGAAGCAGCCCGTGGAGGGTATGCCGCCGTTCTGGATGACCTACTTCAATGTGGCTGACGTCAACGAGTCCGTGGCGAAGGCTGTTGAACTCGGAGCCCAGGTCTTCGCACCTGCCTTCGATGTGCCCGGCATCGGCCGCATGGCAGTTCTCGGCGATCCTGCCGGAGCGGCCTTCAGCGTGATGGCCGGCGAAAGCTCCTAAGCAAAAGCGAGTGCCCACCCAACTGCCGGATCGGCAATTGAATGGGCACTCTTTGGCTTAAGAACCTTTAGGCGTAGGCGTTCACGAGGCGCACGGCCCCGCCGTCGACACCCTTGGCGCCCTGGACGTAGTCCGGGCCGCTCTTGATGATCGAGTCGGAGTCCGCTTCGACGGTACCCATGATCCACGACGGCAAACCGCGCTCGTTGAGGCGGGCCACGGCGGCGTCGGCGATTTCGGGGGACACGATGGCCACCATGCCGACACCGAGGTTGAGCGTGCGCTCAAGGTCGGCCAGCGGCACATTGCCGAGCTCGGAGACCAGCTTGAAGATGGCCGGCAGTTCCCACGTGGCGCGGTCAACCGTGGCCACGAGGCCCTGCGGCAGGACGCGGGCCAGGTTGGCTGCGAGGCCACCGCCGGTGACGTGGCTGAAGCCGTGGACGGCCGGCGCAGTAGCCAGGCCGCTGACCGGGAACGCGCGGGCGAGGTCCAGGCAGTCGGCGGCGTAGACGCGGGTGGGCTCCAGCAGTTCTTCGCCCAGGGTGCGGCCGAGTTCGGAGACCTGGCGGTCCAGGGCCCAGCCGGCGTGGTTGATCACGCGGCGGACCAGGGAGTAGCCGTTGGAGTGCAGGCCCGAGGAAGCCATGCCGATCACGACGTCGCCGGCGCGGACGCGGTCCGGGCCAAGCAGGGCGTCGGCTTCGACAACACCGGTAGCCGCACCGGCGACGTCGTACTCGTGCTCACCTAGCAGGCCCGGGTGTTCAGCGGTTTCGCCACCCACCAGAGCAGTGCCCGCCACGGAGCAAGCGGCGGCGATGCCGCGGACGATGTCCGCGATGCGCTCGGGGACAACCTTGCCGCACGCGATGTAGTCGGTCATGAAGAGCGGCTCTGCACCCACCACCACGATGTCGTCCACCACCATGCCGACCAGGTCGAAGCCGATGGTGTCGTGGATGTCCATGGCCTGGGCGATGGCAACCTTAGTGCCGACGCCGTCCGTGGACGTGGCCAGCAGCGGCCTCTTGTACGTGAGCAGCTTCGAGACGTCGTACAGGCCGGCGAAGCCGCCGACGCCGCCGAGCACCGAGCTGTTGTGGGTCGCCTTGACGGCGTCCTTCATGAGTTCGACGGCGCGGTCGCCCGCTTCGACGTCGACGCCGGCGGACGCGTAGGTGATGCCGGTTGTGTTCTCAGCGGCGGAGGATGCGGAGGTCATACAGACTCTTTCTTATCGGCGTCGGTCAGCAGGTTCTCAAACTCGGCGTCGGGTCCGGGATCACAGCCCGTGGCACCGGGCTTGTTGGCCGGGTCGTCCGAGTCCGCGGTTACGGCTTCGGCGGAGATGCCCGACGTCGGCAGCCCGCCGAGGTCGGTGCGCTCCAGGAGGTTCTTGCCTAGTTTGTCCGAACCCGGAAGTGCGATGGGGTACTGGCCGGTGAAACAGGCGGTACAGAGGCGTTCGCGCGGCTGCTGGGTGGCGCCGATCATGCCGTCTTCGGAAATGTAAGCCAGCGAATCGGCTCCGATGGCCTGGGAGATTTCCTCGATGGTGGCACCGTTGGCGATCAGTTCAGCGCGGGACGCGAAGTCGATGCCGTAGAAGCAGGGCCACTGGACGGGCGGGGAGGAGATCTTGACGTGGACGGCAGCGGCGCCGGCCTCGCGGAGCATCCTGACGATGGCGCGCTGGGTGTTGCCGCGGACGATCGAGTCATCCACCACCACCACCCGCTTGCCGCGGATCACGGATTCGAGGGCGTTGAGCTTGAGCCGGATGCCGAGCTGGCGCAGGGTCTGCGAGGGCTGGATGAACGTGCGGCCCACGTAGGAGTTCTTGACGAAGCCGTGCGCGAACGGGATGCCGGATTCCTCGGCGTAGCCGACCGCTGCCGGGGTTCCGGACTCGGGGACCGGGATGACGATGTCCGCTACCTGGGTGTTTTCGCGGGCCAGCTGGCGGCCCATCTCCACGCGGGACTCGTACACGGAGCGCCCGGCAATCGCAGCGTCGGGGCGCGCAAGGTAGACGTACTCGAATACGCAACCGGCCGGCGTCGCTTCCGCGAAACGCTGGGAACGGACGCCGTTCTCGTCAATGGCGATGAACTCGCCGGGCTCGATCTCGCGGATGAAGCTCGCGCCGACGGTTGCGAGGGCGGACTGCTCCGAGGCGACAACCCAGCCGCGCTCGAGGCGGCCAAGGCACAAGGGGCGGATGCCGAAGGTATCGCGGGCGGCGTAGAGGGTGCCTTCGTCCATGAACACGAAGCAGAAGCCGCCCCGGATCTTGGGAAGCAGTTCAAGCGCGGTTTGTTCGAGGGTCTTGCCCTCTTCGCCTTCGAGGAGCGCGGTGACCAGGGCCGTGTCCGAGGTGTTGCCCTGCTTCATTTCTCCGGTCAGCTGACCGCCGTTGAGTTCGAGGATCATTTCCCGGAGCTCAGCGGTGTTGGTCAGGTTGCCGTTGTGCGCGAGGGCAACAGTGCCTGTGGCCGTTGCTCCCAAGGTGGGCTGTGCGTTGGCCCAGTGGCTTGCTCCGGTGGTGGAGTAGCGGCAGTGGCCGACGGCAAGGTGCCCGGTGAGGGTGTTCAGGGTTGTCTCGTCGAAGACCTGGGACACGAGGCCCATGTCCTTGTAGACATTGATGCGTTTGCCGTCACTGGTAGCAATACCAGCCGATTCTTGTCCGCGGTGCTGCAACGCATACAGCCCGTAATAGGTGAGTTTTGCTACTTCTTCGCCCGGCGCCCAGACCCCGAAGACGCCACAAGCGTCCTGAGGTCCTTTTTCGTCGGGGAGAAGATCATGAGAAAGTTTTCCGTCGCCACGTGCCACTGGTCAATTGTCGCATGATGTTGGCGTGGTACTTTCCCTCACGCGACATTGTGACCGGGATCCTATGCCTCGGCGTCGTCTGTCGGGTTGGGTACAGACTCGACGACGGCACGCCGGGAGCGCTGCACGCTGAGCTTGTCGAGGACGAGGGCCGCGATGGCGCCCAGCAGCACGCCGCCCGCGGCGAAGCTCACAAGGAAGAACCCGAACACCGCCCCGGTGTCGAAACTCTCGTCGCCCGGGATCCCGTAGGCCACGAATGCGGCGACGATGATGCCGAGGACCCCGCCCAGTCCCATGAATGGAACAAACTTCGGCGCACGGCGGACCGTGATCCCGCGGCGTTCCGCGGTGGCGCTGTCCTGTGGCGCGGCGTTGTGTGCCGTGCTGCTGTGTGACGTGCTGTTTTGTGACGTGCCGTCGGCGTTCGAACCCTCAGAAACCATGCCTTCCAGCTTACCGTTTCGAGAAGGTTGGTTTGTGGTCTGAAGTCAGACCATTGACAGATTGGTGTGAAGTGGGTCACTATCGATGCGAGCGGTGTCGGCCCGTTCCCCCCTTCCGTTTAGAAAGAGAATAATCATGAGTGATCGTTCTACGGCAGCGAAGGTGCAGGCTGTGCAAGACGCAGATGCTGCGGCCCTCGCCGAGCTTGGCTACAAGCAAGAGCTACATCGCGGCATGTCCGGCTTCTCCAACTTCGCAGTCTCGTTTTCCATCATTTCGATTTTGGCTGGCTGCATCACCTCCTTCAGCATTGCGCTCAAGTCCGGCGGCCCGGCTGCCATCAACCTGGGTTGGCCCATCGTCGGTCTCTTGGTCCTGTGCGTGGCCCTTTCCATGGCCGAGGTTTGCTCCCGGTACCCCACAGCCGGTGGCCTGTATTTCTGGGCGGGCAGGCTCGCCAAACGTAACAAGAGGGCCTGGGCCTGGTACGTCGGCTGGTTCAACTTCCTCGGTGAAGTGGCCGTCACGGCTGCGATCGACTTCGGCTGCGCCACCACAATGATGGCTTTCGCGGCCCTGACTTTCGGCGTCGAGCCCACCCCTGGCGGTACGTTCGCGCTGTTCGTCGTCCTCATGGTCATCCACGCCCTGCTCAACAGTTTCGGCGTCAAGATTGTCAGTTTCCTGTCCAATGTCTCGGCCTGGTGGCACATCGTGGGCGTCGCGATCATCGTGGCGGCGCTGTGGATCATGCCTACGAGCCACCAGTCCTTCGACTGGACGATGACCGCGTGGCACAACGAAACCGGCTTCACCTTCGGGCCGTACGTCTTCCTCATGGGCCTGCTCATGTCGCAGTACACCTACACCGGCTACGATGCCTCGGCCCACGTTGCCGAAGAGACCAAGAACGCAGCCATTGCGGCCCCGAAGGGGATTGTCATGAGCGTCGTCATCTCCATCATTGGTGGCTGGATTCTGCTCTACTCACTCGTCGCGGCGATCCCGAACGGCTCAGAGGACGGCCTGACCACCCTTGGCGCTACGCCGACCGGCTTGCCGCCCGCACAGATTTTCCTGGATGCGCTGGGCAACCCCGGCGTAGCGAAGTTCCTCCTCGCCATCGTGGTGGGAGCACAGTTCTTCTGCGGCATGGCGTCAGTGACCGCCAACTCACGCATGACCTACGCTTTCTCCCGCGACAATGCATTGCCAGGCTCCCGCATCTGGGCCAAAGTCAACGCCCGGAGTGGCACCCCGACAAATTCAATCTGGCTCTGCGTTGGCTGCGCGATTGTGCTCGCTTCACCCGCCCTTTTCAATACAACCGCGTATTTTGCCGTGACGAGCGTGGCCGTCATTGGCCTCTACATCGCGTACATCACCCCGGTGTTGCTCCGCAGGCTCAACAAGAACTTCGTACCGGGCCCGTGGCACCTCGGGAAATGGAGTCCCATCATCAACTGGGTAGCGATTGTGTGGGTCGCCATCATTGTGATTCTTTTCGTTCTTCCGCCCGTCGCAGATATCACCATCGACACCTTCAACTACGCGCCGATCGCCGTCGTGGTCGTCTTCCTCCTTGCCACCGTGCTGTGGTACACCACGGGGCGTCGGACGTTCATGACGAGTGCCGAGCAGGAGCACCTGACGATCGACGCGGATAAGCTGCTCAACTAGCAACACTCGCGGGCCGCCGGCGGTTCTCCGCCGGTGGCCTCCCAACAAGGAAGGCCACCATGTTGTTCGCCGAACCGATTGAATCCCCCCTGCTGGAGACGGTCTTGCTTCCCGTACGCGGACACATGGCCTTCGAATCGTGTGTCGAGCACTTGGGATCGGCAATCCAGTTGGGGATCTTCAAAACCGGCGAGCGCCTCCCGCCCGAGCGCGACTTGGCCGAGCGCATGCAGGTCTCCAGGGCCACCCTGCGGGAAGCGATCAGTGCGTTGCGCGCAGCGGGCTTTGTCACGACTGTCCGGGGGAGGGGCGGCGGAACCATCGTGGAACCGGTTGGCAACGCGCGGCCGCCGGAGCGCCTCGACAACAAGGACCGGCAGGGGGAAATCAGCGACATCCTCATCTTCCGTTCCGTGATTGAACCCGGGGCCTGCCAGCGGGCGGCCTCGATGCGGCTCAGCGAGGATCAGCGCCAGCTCCTGATTGATTCCCTGGCCGAGGTTGAAAACGCGGGTTCACCGGTGGAATACAGGCAAGCGGACGCCCGCCTTCACCTGGCCTTTTCAGCTGTTGCGGGGTCGTCCGAACTGAACAAAGCCAGCACCACCATCCAGACCAAGATCCACGAATTCCTGGCGGAAATCCCCTTCCTGCAACGGAACATCGAACATTCAAACCAAGAACATCGATTGATAGTGCAGGCCATCCTCGACGGCGAGCCTGCAGCGGCCCGAAGCGTCATGGAATTGCATTGCGAATCCACCGCCGCACTACTCAAGGGACTACTGAAATGAGCACCACGATGAACGACAATCCGAACGACATTTCGAAAACTGTAGATACCACAGTTCACCCTCGCAATGACCGTATGCTCACCGTTGAGCAACTCAAGGCGCAGATTGGCGAGGGCGCCATAGACACCGTGATTCTCGGCTTCACCGACATGCAGGGCAGGCTCCAGGGCAAGCTCCTCCACGCGCAATTCTTCCTGGATTCCGTCCTGGAGCATGGCACCGAGGGCTGCAATTACCTCCTCGCCGTTGACACCGAAATGAACACCGTGGATGGCTATGACATTTCCTCGTGGGAAAAGGGCTATGGAGACATGCTCTTCGACATGGATTTGGACACCATCCGTGTCCTTCCCTACCGCGAGGGGAGTGCGCTGATCCAGTGCGATCTGTCCACGACCGACGGCACTCCGGTCTCCGTTTCACCGCGCGCCATGCTCAAGCGCCAGACGGCCAAGGCGGCTGAGCGCGGTTGGAAGGCACTTGCAGGAACCGAGCTTGAGTTTGTGGTCTACAACGACTCCTACGAGCAAGCGTGGGACCTGGACTACAAGCACCTCACGCCTGCCAACCAATACAACGTGGACTACTCGCTCCTGGGATCCGGCCGTGTTGAACCCCTGCTTCGCCGGATCCGGAACGAGATGTACGCGGCCGGCATGACAGTGGAGTCCGCAAAGGGTGAATGCAACTTCGGCCAGCACGAGATCGCCTTCAAGTACGACGAGGTGGTCACCACGGCGGACAACCATTCCGTCTACAAGACCGCGGCCAAGGACATCGCCCATGACATGGGCCAATCCATTACCTTCATGGCCAAGCCCAACGAGCGTGAGGGCAATTCCTGCCACATCCACCTGTCCCTTCGCGGGCTCGACGACGAGCTGGTCTTCTGGGACAAGGCCACCGGCGCCCGCACCAAGACCTACGACCACTTCATCGCCGGCGTGCTTGCCACGATGCGGGAATTCACGCTCTTCTACGCTCCCAACATCAACTCCTACAAACGGTTCGTCAAAGGCTCGTTCGCTCCGACGGCGGTGGCCTGGGGCCTCGACAACCGCACCTGTTCCGTGCGCCTCGTGGGGCATGGGCAGAGCGCACGGCTGGAAAACCGGCTGCCGGGTGGCGATGTCAACCCGTACTTGGCACTGTCGGCCATGCTTGCCGGCGGCCTTTACGGAATCGAAAATGAGCTCGAACTCGAACCGGCAACCACCGGCAACGCCTACATTTCGGGCGCTCCCACCGTTCCGACGACGATGCGGGAAGCCCGGGATCTGTTCGCCAACTCCGTGATCGCCAAGGAAGTCTTCGGTGAGGAAGTGGTGCGGCACTACGTGAACTACGCCGACGTCGAACTGGCAGCTTTTGAGTCCGCCATCACGGACTGGGAGCTCCGCCGCGGCTTCGAAAGGCTGTAGGCGATGACTCAGACCGAAACACCTGCTCCTGCACCGGATTCACACCGGCCTCCCCGCATCGCGTTGACCACCTATCTTCAGAACGCGAAATGGGGGGTTTGGGACGCGCAGGCAGCCGTGCTGCCGGCAACATATTTGGAGGCCGTCGTAGCGGCCGGCGGAACGCCTCTCCTGCTGCCGCCTATCGGCACCGACACTTCGGTCCTTGACCTCGTGGATGGCCTCATCGTCGTGGGGGGCGCCGACGTCGACCCCGGAAACTACGACGCCGAGCCCCACCCGAGCACTCGCAGCCAGCCCGAGCGGGACGAGCACGATATCGCCTTGACGTTGGCGGCCTTGGAGAAGGGCATTCCGCTCTTTGCGATCTGCCGCGGCGCGCAAATCCTCAACGTGGCCTTGGGCGGAAACCTCATCCAGCACGTGCCGGACGTGCTGCCCGAGGCGAACTACCAACCTGCTCCCGGAGTCTACGGGGAGGTGGAGTTCCGCACGCAGCCGGGCAGCATCAGCGCGCAACTACTAGGCGAAAAGGCATCGGCTCCGGTCTATCACCACCAGATTCTTGACCGGGTTGCCGAAGGCCTTTGCGTCACCGCGCGTGCGGCGGATGGAACGGTCGAGGCCGTCGAATCGACCCAGGGAAGTTGGGCGTTGGGCGTTCAGTTTCATCCGGAACAAAATCCTTCCGACGTGCGCCTCTTCGAAGGATTCATTGAGGCCGCCAGAAGGTACCGGGACGGGGAACTCTACGCTGAGCGCCTCGACCCATCGACGGAATTCAAAGCGACAGAAAAGAGCTGGGCGTGAGTGCCACAACTTTTGACATCATCAATCCGGCAACCGAAGAGTTCCTTCAAACCGTTGAACTGGCATCCCTCGCCGAAACGGACGCGCTGATTGCCCGCGCGGCCGCCGCCTTTGAGACCTGGCGGAAAGTGTCGCCGTCGGACCGTGCACTGCTCCTGCGCCGGTTCGCGGCCGCCGTCGACGCCGATCTGGAGAACCTCGCGCAACTGGAAGTCCGCAACGCGGGGCATACGGTCGGCAACGCCCGCTGGGAAGCGGGCAATGCGCGCGACGTCATCAGCTACTACTCGGCGGCTCCCGAGCGGCACTTCGGGCGGCAGATCCCCGTTGCCGGAGGCCTCGATGTGACGTTCCACGAGCCGCTGGGCGTGGTCGGCATCATTGTGCCGTGGAATTTCCCCATGCCGATCGCGGCGTGGGGCTTCGCTCCGGCACTCGCGGCAGGCAACACGGTGGTACTCAAACCCGCGGAACTTACGCCGCTGACCGCGATGAGGCTCGGCGAGTTGGCGCGCGAGGCCGGCCTGCCCGACGGCGTGCTCACGATCATCCCCGGGAAGGGCTCCGTGGTGGGGGCGCGCTTCGTCACCCACCCCGCGGTGCGAAAGGTCGCCTTTACCGGGTCCACCGGACTCGGCAAGCAGATCATGGCCGGTTGTGCCGACCAAGTGAAGCGCGTGACCCTCGAACTGGGTGGGAAGAGCGCGAACATCGTGTTCGCCGACGCCGACCTTCCCGCCGCTGCTGCCGCAGCACCCGGCGGCGCGTTCGACAACGCCGGCCAGGACTGCTGCGCCAGATCCCGGATACTGGTGGAAAAATCGGCCTACGATGCCTTCCTCGAGCTCCTGGAGCCTGCTGTCCGGGCTGTCAAAGTCGGCGACCCGGCGGATGAGAGCACGGTCATGGGGCCCTTGATTTCCGCCCGGCAACGGGAAACCGTCGCAGGCTTTGTGCCTTCGGGAGCGCCCATAGCCTTCCAAGGCGAGGTGCCCGAAGGGCCGGGATTCTGGTTCCCGCCCACCGTCCTGGCACCCGACTCCTTCGACGATCCGGCGGTGCGTGAGGAGATCTTCGGACCTGTCGTCGTCGTCGTTCCCTTCAACGACGAGGCGGACGCGGTACGGATTGCCAATGACACCGAATACGGCCTTTCTGGATCGATCTGGACCCAAGACATTGGGCGGGCCTTGCGCGTGGCCCGCGGAGTGGATGCCGGAAACCTCTCGGTGAACTCCCACTCTTCAGTCCGGTATTCGACGCCGTTCGGCGGCTTCAAGCAATCGGGCCTGGGCCGCGAACTGGGTCCCGATGCCCTCGATTCCTTCAGCGAAGTAAAGAACGTCTTCATCGCGCACTGAACCCACCAACTTTGGAAGCCCCATGATTCAAGGAGAGATCACCATGACCGAATTCATTTCAAACCGACTCAAGGACCGCACAGCCGTCATCACCGGCGGAGGCAGCGGGATCGGTTTGGCCACGGCAAAGCGTTTCGCCTCGGAGGGTGCCAACGTGGTCATCGCCGATATCGATCCGGCTGCCGGAGAAGCAGCCGCGGCTGCTGTCGATGGCATCTTCGTGAAGGTCAACGTCACAGACGAGCAGGAAGTCATCGACCTCTTCGCCGCCGCCAAGAGCCATTACGGCAGCGTGGATATCGCGTTCAACAACGCGGGCATTTCGCCGCCGGACGATGCATCCATCCTCGACACCGGCATCGATGCCTGGCGCCGGGTCCAGGAGGTCAACCTGACGAGCGTCTATTACTGCTGCAAATACGCGCTGCCGTACATGTTGGAGCAGGGCAAGGGCTCGATCATCAACACCGCGTCCTTCGTGGCTGTGATGGGTGCGGCAACCTCGCAGATCTCCTACAGCGCGTCCAAAGGCGGCGTGCTGGCCATGACCCGTGAGCTCGGCGTCGAATTCGCGCGCAAGGGGGTGCGAATCAACGCGCTGTGCCCAGGACCGGTCAACACCCCGTTGCTGAAGGAACTCTTCGCCTCCGATCCGGAGCGGGCCGCGCGGCGCTTGGTCCACGTGCCCTTGGGCCGTTTCGCGGAGCCCGAGGAACTGGCCGCTGCGGTCGCCTTCCTGGCGAGCGACGACGCCTCGTTCATTACCGCTTCGACCTTCATGGTTGACGGCGGAATCTCGGGAGCGTACGTCACCCCGATCGACTAGCGGAAGCTTCCAGGTCGGTTCCCCACTCCAGTGGTGGGTGGGGAACCGATGGGTTAACTGCCCCGGTACGTGGAGAACGCGAAGGGGCTGAGCAGGAGCGGCACGTGGTAGTGCTCGCCGGCGTCGGACACCGTGAAGCTCAAGTCCACTTCCGGGAAAAAGGTGTCCACGCCCTGTGCTTTGTAATACGGACCGGTCGCGAAGCTCAGGCGGTAACTGCCGCCGTCGACCCGCTCAGGGCCCAGATCCTTGATCCGGCCGTCCGCGTCAGTGGTGCCGCTAGCCACGTGCCTCCAGTTGTCGCCGTCGCGCACGGAGAGAACGACGGCGACGCCGGCCGCCGGGCGACCGGAACCGGTGTCCAGGATATGGGTGGTGATCTGGGAAACGCTCATTTGCTGGGCACTCCTTCGCTGCTCGCGCTGGCTTCGCTGATGACGCCGGCAAGGCGCAGCAATGCGATTTCGCGCAATTGTCCGGCCACGATCACGTCTTCTTCTTCCGCGGTATGGCTCAGGCGCTCGTGGAGGGAGGCCAGGATGTCGTTGGCTGTCCGTCCTGCTGCGCGGATGAGGAAGACGCGGCCGAACTTGGCCTCGTACTCGCGGTTGCCTTCGGCCAGGGCGGTGACGACGCCGTCATCGCCGGGGTCGACGCCGGCCTGTTCGGAGCGGGACATCGCGGCTTCGGTGGTCTGTGCCTTGGGCCGTTCGCCGATCCGAGGGTGGTGGGCCATCGCGGCCGCCACTTCGTCCGACGTGAACGGCTCGGCGGTTTCCCGGGCGAAATCGAGCAAGGAGTCCAAGCCGCTGAACGGGCGCGCATCTGCTACGTGCTCCACCCAACGCTGGATGTCGAGGCATGGGCGGAGGACGTCGATGGCGTCCGCACGGTCCACGCTGTTGAATACTTCAAGCTGCATGCTTGTTCATTCCTCGTGCGAGTGCTGGCATCCATGGTGTTGGCTATGCGGAACTCCGGCGATTCCTGCCGGATGGACCTGCGCGCCTCCGCACTCCAGGCCTTCCACATCATGGAACTGTTATTTCAGCATACGTAATAGTGAATCCAAAGACAGCCGTGGTGTCAAGAGAATACCGCACCCCGGTCCTCCCCACCCGCCCTGCCCCCTGCGACGCTCGCTCACGTTTGGTGGCTTCTACCGAAACGCTCGCTCACGTTTGCCGTCTGGTGGACAATGTCAGCAACGAGCCAAAGGAGTTCCGCCATGCCAGAGGTCCTGACTTCCCGGTATCTGTTCGGGCCGGGTCCCAGTAATTGCTATCCGGAAGTGACCGCGGCGTTGGCGTATCCGGTGATCGGGCATCTGGACCCGGTGTTCATAGAGCGACTGGACCGGACGTGCGCCGGGCTTCGGTCGGTGTGGGGGACCCGGAACGCCCGCACCCTGCCATTGAGTGCTACTGGTTCCGGCGGCATGGAGGCTGCCTTTGTTAATACAGTGTCCGACGGCGACGTGGCAGTAATTGCGGTCAACGGGCTTTTCGGGGAGCGAATGTGTGAGGTTGCCCGGCGCTGCGGGGCCACGGTAGTTCGCGTCGACCATGAATGGGGCCAGCCCGTGGATGCGGAGCGGGTTCTCGCCGCGCACCCGCATCCCAAGGTGATTGCCGCCGTCCATGCCGAAACCTCCACAGGTGTCCTGTCCGACGTCGCGCCGCTTGGCGCTGGCAAGGGCGACGCGCTATTGATCGTGGACGCGGTGACGTCCATCGGTGGGCTGGAACTCCTGGCTGACGACTGGGGGATCGACGTCGGGTATGCCGGGACGCAGAAGTGTTTGGGAGCGCCCCCTGGCTTGTCCCCGTTCACGGTTTCCGAGCGCGCTTTCGAGCGGCGCATCAAGGAGCCGCGTTCGTGGTACCTGGATATCGGCCTTCTGGGTGGGTATGTTGGCGCGGCGAGTGGCAGCCGGACGTATCACCATACGGCGCCAGTGACCATGATCGCGGGGCTAGAGGCGGGACTTGACCGCATCTTGGCCGAGGGGCTCGCGGCTGTTCAAGCGCGGCACCGCGCGGCCGGGGCCGAGTTGCGCGACGGCCTCTAAGCAATGGGTCTCGAGCTGTTTGCCGCGGAGGGTTCGAGATTGCCGAGCCTCACCACGGTCAAAGTGCCCGACGGCGTGGACTCAGCTGCCGTCCGCGTTTACCTTCTGGAGAACTTCAGTATGGAAATCGGCTCCGGGGCGGGAGCGTTTACGTCGACCGTTTGGCGGATCGGCATGATGGGTCCGAACGCTAACAGGGCATCGGTCAAGCTCGTCCTTGGCGCGCTGGAAGAAGCGATAGCGAAAGCCTATGTGAGCGAGCGTCGGCCCGGGAGACGCTATACGTGAGCGAGGGTCACGCCAAACGGTCTTGTTTGTGAGCGAGCGTCGGGAGAGGCTAGTGGCCGTTGGATTGGGCCTTGGTTGCGAGCATTTTGTCGAGGGGTTTGGCGTATCGTTCCTGGACGATTTTCAGGTGCAGCCAGCACTCCACGCTTGCCACCGAGTCCATCGCGCGCACTTTGTCCAGGATCTCGTACATTTCGTCCAGCGAGCTGACGCCCACGGTGGCCACGAGGTCGTGCCTGCCGAGACAGCTGGCGATGAACTCCACTCCTGGCGTCGCCGAGAAGAAGTCGACTGCGTCCTCGGTTCCGGCTGCCGTTGAGATTCCGAAGCCAAAGGCCATGGACCGTGAAGAACCGGAGCGGCTCCGGATAGGCCCGATCTGCATGACTCGGGCTTCCAGCAGGCGAAGGACCCGGATCCTGGCAGCGCTCGCCGAAAGGCCGATCCGTTCGCCGAGAGCCTCGAAACCGAGTCGGCCGTCCACTTGAAGTTCGCTCATGAGCAGCAGATCCGCCTGGTCGAGTTCGAGCCGGGGGTCCGGCGGCTCCTTGCCGAGGAAGAGGCTGCGGACCACCTCTTTGTACATCAGGACGTCGACGGCAGCCACGCCTTCGCACAGGCGGATGGCCTCGACGTCTTCGTAGAGCCTTTCCACCGTGGGCAGGCGGAGTTCGGCGATGATGCCGTATTTGCCCGTGGTCAGCGAGGCGAACACGGCGCCGTCCAGCTGGCTCAGCTTCTCCAGCGCAGCGCGTGCGGAACCGTTGAGCTGGATGGAGATGTGCGCGACGGCGGTCAGGCCCAGGAGGCGCGGATGGACTGCCGCGACAATCCGTAATTCTCCCGAGGACGTGAGCTCATTGACCTTGGCCGTCACGGCGGAGCGCGTCACGCCCAGTTGCTTGGATAGCTCGCTGAACGAGGCGCGGCCATCGGCCTGCAGCAGGCGGATCAGCCTGTCGTCCAGATCATGCATGGTCTTCACAATAACCGCCTTGTCTCTGGGCCGCGGCAGCGGGTGCTTAGCGAAGGTGCGGCGCCCCGGCGAGCCGAGCGCCGCCGTCGTACTCAATACTTTCACGAGTCGAGCAATAGGCAAGTGATTTGGATCGGAAAATCACAAAGTGAGTACAAAAACTGTGTCATATCAGTATTAAACAACTGATTCGCTTGAATTGATCGATTTTTTCGCTAGCATCGTGATCAGCGCCACATCGGCGTACTCCGACTCGCGTTCCCACGCGACCCCAACAGTTCAATTGGAGATCTGCACATGCTCAAGTTCACGAAGCCCGCCTTGGCGGCCGCTGCGTTGGCCCTGCTGTTGAGCGGCTGCTCCGCCGCAGCTTCCCCCAGTTCCACGGGGCAAGCATCCGCCACCGCGCCGAAGGGACTCACCACGAGCGGCAAGCTCACCCTGTGTATCGACCCCGAATATGCGCCACTGGAGTACTACGCCAACGGTTCCAGCGGCGACATCGTAGGGTTCGACGCCGATGCCGCCCGCGCGCTCGCCAAGCACTGGGGCGTCGATGCCAAGTTCGAGGTGACCACATTCGACGGACTTATGCCGGGGCTCCAGACCCGCCGCTGCGATGCCATTTTCGGTGGCCTGTACATGAGCAAGGCCCGCCTGGATGTCGCCGACGCTTCAGCCGTGATGAACGCCGGTCCCGCGATCCTCTCGGCCCCGGGCAGCGCCGGGAATTACAAGACAGCACTGGACTTGTGCGGCCACTCGGTGGCAGCGCAGAGTGCTTCGTCCAACGCCGCCCGCATCAGTGCGCTCAAGGATGAGTGCAAGAAAGCCGGCAAGGACGAGCCCAAGCTCACCGAATACCCCAAGACCGCTGAAACAGTCCTGGCGGTCCTCAACGGCAAGTCCGAGGCCCTGATCGAGACCAATGTGGCGGCCGCCTACATGGCCAGCCAGAACGAAGGCAAGCTCACGGTGGCCCCCGGAGTCTTTCCGGCCGACACCACCTTCGGCGTGTTCACCCGCAAGAACGATCCGTTGTCTCCAGCCATCGCGCAGGCGCTGAAGGAACTCCACCAGGACGGCACCCTCGGCAAGATCGCGAAGGACAACAAGCTCGACCCCACGATCGTCGACGTCCCCTAGCCATCCTCCCCGCGGAGGCCGCAACAGCCCTGCGGCCTCCGCCCCACACGAAAGGAGTTGGTGATGGAATTCGACGTCAACATCTTCGTCCAACAACTCGTGAATCCGAGCTACCTGTCCGGGGCTTTCCTGTCCGTCGCCGTCGCGGTGCTTTCACTTATCCTGGCTACGGCCATCGGCTTCGCTGTCGCCCTGGGACGCACCTCCCGCAGCCGGATCGCGCAGGGCGTCGCAGGAATCTACACCTGGTTCTTCCGTGCCATCCCGGCGCTGCTGGTGCTGCTCATCATCTGGAACGCCTTGCCGCAGCTCTTCCCAGTCCTGCGCCAGGATTGGTTCTCCCCGTTCATTGCCGCGTTCATCGGCCTGGGCATCGTGGAAGCGGCCTTCATGGCGGAAATCATCCGTTCGGCGTTGCTCAGTATCGACGAAGGGCAGGCCCTCGCCGGCAGGGCGCTTGGGATGTCGCCGGTTAAGGTCATGCTCAAAGTTGTCCTCCCGCAGGCCATCCGCACGGCCCTGCCTCCCACGGGCAATGAGTTCATCGGCCTCGTGAAGTTCTCCTCGTTGGCCTCCGTGATTTCCCTGCAGGAACTCCTCACCACGGCGCAGGTGGGAGTGAACATCACGTTCCGCTACGCCGAGTACTACGCCGCGGCAATCGTCTACTACCTCATCATCGTGAGCCTTTTGACGCTTCTCCAAAGCTATGTGGAAAAGAAATTCGTCTGGACGTCACGGTCCAAATCCAAGAAGCCTTCCATCCTGGAACCAGTCGGCCAAGGAGTGCAGTCATGACCCACAGCGGCCCGGAACCCATGCCGGAAACCTGGTCCACCAACGACCCCGTACTGAGCGTGCGGAACCTCCACAAGAGCTACCAGGACCAGAACGTCCTGCGCGGCGTCGAGTTCGATATCCGCCAGGGACAAGTCAAGGCAGTGCTGGGTCCCTCCGGTTCCGGCAAGTCCACGATGTTGCGCCTGATGGCGCTCCTCGAGCCAGCCGACGACGGCGAGATCCGGCTCCGCGGGCGGCGCATCGGTGTCCGTGAGAAAGCAAGCGGAGCCGTGGCCCTCCCCGAACGCGAACTCGCCAAGGAACGCCGCAACATTGGCATGGTCTTCCAGAAGTTCAACCTGTTCCCGCATCTGACGGCTTGCCGCAATGTGATGCTCGGGCTGACCTCCGTCAAGGGCATCCATCACAAGGAAGCCGAGGAACAGGCCATGGCCATGCTCCAGCGCGTGGGGCTCTCGCATCGCGCCGGGCATTTCCCTTCGGAGCTCTCCGGCGGCCAGCAGCAACGCGTGGCCATCGCCCGCGCCTTGGTGATGAACCCGGACGTGCTCCTCTTCGACGAACCGACGTCCGCCCTGGACCCCGAGTTGGTGGGCGAAGTCCTGGACGTCATGGAGAGCCTGGCCAACGACGGCATGACCATGATCGTAGTCACCCACGAAGTCCGTTTCGCGCGCCGCGTGGCCGATGAAGTGACCCTGTTCGACAGCGGCGTGATCGTGGAACAAGCCACCCCGGACGAGTTCTTCGACAACCCCCAGCACCAACGCACCAGGAAGTTCTTGAGCCATGTCCACTAAGCATCGCCCCCTCGCCGTCTACACGGACATGGAAGACCTCGATTACTCCGCCGGCGTCGCGCTCCTGGAAGAAAACGGTTACGACGTCCGGTACCTCGGCACCCAGGATCCCGCGGTCATCGCGGAGCAGGCGAAGGACGCGGAAGCCCTCCTGGTGGGCTACGCGACGGTCACCGCGGAGGTCATGGACGCCATTCCGGGCTTGAAGATCATCGCCTTGGTCTCAATGGGCTCAGACAACGTTGACCTGGATGCCGCCAAAGAGCGGGGCATTTGGGTCAGCAACCTTCCCGGTGTGGCCACCGAGGAAGTCGCTTCGCACGCGCTGGCGCTTGCCCTCGCCGTCACGCGCGAAATTCCGTTTTTCCAGGGACGCGTGGCCGAGGGGGACTGGAACGCCCGCCCGGACAGCACAGTGTTCCGGCTCAGCCAGGAGCGGCTGGGGCTGATCGGACTCGGGCGGATCGGCAGCCGCCTCGGAGAGCTCGCCTCCGGAGTCTTCGGCGAGGTGGTCGGCTACGATCCCTACCTCCCGGACACTCCGGCTACCAGGGAGATGCTCGCGAAGGCAGGCATCCGCCGGACCGGGCTGGAAGAAGTCCTGGCGGAATCCGCCGTCGTGTCCTTGCACATGCCGCTCACGGAGGAAACCCGGCACATCATCAACACCGGAAGCCTCGCCGCGATGCGGCCGGGCAGTTACTTGGTGAACGTGAGCCGCGGGCAGCTGATCGACGACGAAGCCCTGCGTGCCGCCGTCGACTCCGGCCACATCCGTGGAGCGGCGCTGGACGTGCTCGACGTCGAACCGGCACCTGCCGACCACCCGCTCATGGGCCACCCGCGGATCCTCGTGACGCCCCACGTCGGCTTCCTCTCGGACTACACGCTGGCCGAATACGTAAGGATCCAGGCGCAGAACGTCATTTCCCAAGCCCGCAGCGGATCCCCGGACACCCCCTTGTTTGAGCTGGCATCCGCCCGCTGAGTTCCTGCCGTACCGCAAACTTCAACACGCAAAGGTCATTCCCATGTCATTCCTGGCATCCCATGAAACTTCCCCCGTAGCCCCCGCCGCAACGTTGTTCTTCGGCGGTCGCGTCCGGACCGTTGACTCCCTGAACTCCATCGCGGAGGCGATGCTGGTCATCGGCAACCGTGTTGCCGCCGTCGGAACGCCACAGGAGTGCCGCGACGCGGCGCTCAAGCTCACGACGGCGGTGCCCGACGTCGTCGACCTCCGTGGCCGTACGTTGGTGCCCGGCTTCATCGATCCGCACGCGCATCCCCTGATGTACGGACAACTGCTGTCCTGGGTGGATTGCGGTCCCGAGGCGGCGCCGGACATCCCCACCATGCTTGAACTGCTGGCGAAGGCGGCGGACGACAATCCGGGGGACACCCCGATCAGGGGCTATGGCTACGAGCACCGCAACCTTGCCGAGCAGCGCCACCCCACACGGCAGGAATTCGACACCGTTTCCACCACGCGCGAGGTGTACGTCATGAACGCGAGCGGCCACGGCGGAGTGGTGAACTCGTACGTGCTCGCGAAGGCGGGAGTGGACCGCGACACGCCCAACCCGCCGGGCGGAACTTTCTTCCGGGACCCCGACGGCGAGCTGACGGGCGAACTCTCCGATGCCGCCTGCGACATCCTCACAGGGGTGGAAGGCGTCAAGCTGGGGCACCACGGACCGAACTTCCACCTCGGGGACAGCAAAGAACATCACCGCGCCCAGCTGCTGCACGCCCAACGCGAGTTCCTCAGCCACGGCGTGACCACCATCGGCGACGCGCAGGTGACCAAGCGCGAATTTGGCGCCTACCTGGATCTCGTGGAACGGGGCGAACTCGTGACGCGCATCAACGCGTATTTCCTGTCGAGCCTCCTCGACGAGGTCCTGGAACTGGGTCTCGTGGACAAGTTCGGGGATTCCCTCCTTTCCTTCGCCGGGATCAAGCTCTACGCCGATGGCACCTTGGGCGGCTGGACTGCGTACTTCCCGGAGGGCTACCGCGACGATCCTTGCCGCACCGGTTCGCTCTACCACGAGCCGGCCGAGTACCGCGCCCTCGTCGCCAAGGCGCACAGCGCCGGTCTGCAGACGGCGACCCACGCGCAATCGCCTACAGCCATTCAGTTGGTGCTCGACGCCGTCAGCGAGGCTCTTTCGGTGTCGCCGCGGGACGACCACCGGCACAGGATCGAGCACTGCGGACTGCCCACCTTGGAGCAGATCGGCCAAATGGCGGAGCTCGGGATCATGCCCGTCAACCAGCCGCAGCACTACTACAACTGGGGTCCCGGCGTCACGGATGCCATCGGATCCCCGGGCGAGCGCTTCAACCCCCTCGGCGAATTCGTGGCCGCAGCGGTCCCCGTGACGATGAGCTCTGACGCTCCCGTGGCCGATCCCCGTCCGCTCGAAGCCATCCAGACGTCCGTGACCCGCAGGACCCGCTCCGGCGTCCAGTTGGGCTCGGATGATCTTAAGATCGACGTCGTCGAGGCCCTCCGCGCCCACACCATCAACGGTGCACGGGCCATGGGTCGCGAGAAGGACCTCGGTTCCCTCGAGCCGGACAAGCTGGCCGACTTCGTGATCCTCGCGGCGGACCCGCTTGAGGCCCCCGAAGGTGACATCAGCGGCATCGAGGTTGTGGAGACCTGGGTCAATGGCGTACGGGTGTACGCGGGCTAAGTAGATACAGATAAACCCCGACGTCGGCACTCACGGTGAGTGCCGACGTCGGGGTTTCGTGTTGCTTGACGGCTGGCCCAACTAGCTCGCACTTAATGTCGTTTTCAGGGCTGAAAACGACACTTACTGCGAGTCAGTTGGGTGCCTCACAATGGGTGGGCAGGGCTTAGACCCGGCGGATAGCCTCAGCCAGGCGCTTGACACCCTCGGTGAGCTGATCTTCCGGGGCGTAGGAGAAGGCGATGCGGAGCTGGTTGCTGCCACCGCCGTCGGCGTAGAAGGCGCTACCGGGCACGAACACGACTCCCGCCTCGATGGCCGCGGCGAGCACTTGATCGGTGTCGATGCCCTCGGGCAGGGTTACCCAGGTGAAGAATCCGCCGCTCGGGCTGGTCCACTGGGTACCCTCGGGCATGTAGGCGGCCAAGGCGTCCAGGGTGGCTTTGCAGCGGGAGGCGTAGACGGCACTGTAAGCGGCTATCTGGTCCCGCCAGTCGAAGCTGCTGATGTACTGCTCCACTACCAGTTGGCTCAGGACCGAGGGGCAGATGGTGGTGGCTTCGGAGGCGATCTGGAGGCGGCCGCGCACTTCCTGGGGTGCCACCACCCAGCCGACGCGCAGGCCGGGGGCGAAGATCTTGGAGAACGAGCCGAGGTAGAACACGTTGTCCGGGTCGAGGGAGTGCATGGCGGGTTTGAGCGTGCCGTCGAAGCTCAGCAGTCCGTAGGGGTTGTCCTCGACGATCAGCACGCCTTCGGCCCGGCAAATGTCCACCACGCGCTGCCGCCGCCCGAGGGAAAGGCTGATGCCGCTCGGGTTGTTGAAATTGGGGACCGTGTAGAAGAACTTGATGGTTTTGCCGGCGGCTTTGAGCCCGGAAATGACGTCCTGGAGGCGGTCGGGATCGACGCCGTCGTTGTCCATCGCCACGTGGGCCACTTCGGCCTGGAAGCCTTCGAACACGCCGAGCGCGCCCACATATGTCGGTCCTTCCGCGATCACCACGTCCCCGGGATCGCAGAAGAGCTTGGTCACGAGTTCCAGTGCCATTTGCGAGCCCGCGGTGACCTGCACGTTTTCCGGCGACGTGTTGATGCCTTCGAGTTCCATGACTTGGCAGATCAGGGCCTGCAGTTCCTCTGTTCCCGCACCCGAGCCGTACTGGAGGGCCTCCAGTCCGCGGCGAGCGACGACGTCGGACGCCATGGCGGCGATGCGCTCCATCGGCAGGACGGGCAGGTAGGGGTTGCCGCCCGCGAGGGAGATCATGCCCGGCTGCATGGAAACATCGAAGACTGCGCGGACGGGGGAGGGTTGGAAGCCGGCCGCACGCTTGGCCATCCGGCCGGTATGGGACAGCTCTTTGGTGAGGGTCATGGTGGTCCTTCGGTGTTGGTGGGTGGCCGCTTCGATGCGGCCCCGGACTGCGTGGTGGTTACTGTGCGCTGAGGAACTGGTGCAGGATACGGGTGCCTGCGTGGATGGCCGTGACGGGGACGCGTTCGTCGATGCCGTGGAACATGCCCGCGAAATCAAAGCCTTCGGGAAGCCGCAATGGCGAGAAACCATAGCAATTGATGCCCAGCTGGGAGAAAGCTTTGGCGTCGGTGGCTCCGGACATGACGAACGGGAGGGCCTTCCCGGCGGGGTCGACGGCGGAGATCGCCGCTCGCATCGCGTCCAGAAGGGCGCCATGGGCGGGTGATTCCAGCGAACGCCCCTCTTCCCAGCTGACCTCGATGCCGGGCCCCAACAGCTCCATGAATTGCGCTTTGAACTCGTCATCGGTGCCCGGGGCGATCCGGCAATCAACCGTGGCGGTGGCAGTCCCGGGAACCACGTTGGTCTTGTAGCCGGCATGGAACTGGGTCGGGACGGCGCTGGTACGCAAGCCCGGGAGGAGCATGGCGGCGAGCAAACCGAGAGAGGCGAGTTCGTCGTCGAGCCTTTCGCCATCCAAAGGCCGGCCGAGGGCCTCGCCCAACTGCTCCACCAAGGCGGAGAGCGAGGCGCTCCGGACCACCGGCCATTTGTGTTCCGAGATTCGTGACAGGGCAGAAGAAAGGCGCGCGACGGCGTTGCTTTCGTTGGGCACGATGGAACCGTGGCCTGTGCTTCCGTGCGCGGTCAGCGTCGCCCAAGCGACCCCCTTTTCCGCGACTCCGAGCAGGTAGAGCCTCAGGTCGTCGCGAAGCTGAAGGGAGAAGCCGCCGATTTCGCCGATAGCCTCGGTGACGCCGTGGAACAGTTCAGGGTGCTCATCCACCAGGAACTGGGCACCGAACTCGCCGGCTATTTCCTCATCGGCCACGAACGCAAAGACGATGTCCCGCTGGGGCACGAAGTTTTCGCGGCGCAATTGGCGGACGGCGGCCACGGTCATGGCAACCATGTCCTTCATGTCCACGGCACCGCGACCCCACACGAAACCGTCCTTGACCTCGCCGGAGAACGGGTCCACGGTCCAGTCCGCAATGTTGGCGGGGACGACGTCGGTATGGCCGTGCACCAGAAGGGCCGGAGCCTCCGGGTCGCTGCCCTTCATCCTTACTACGAGGTTGCCCCGGCCAGGAGCTTTTTCGAGGACCTGGCCTTCGAGGCCGAATTCCGCGAGCAACGACTGGACGTATTCGGCGCAGCGCGATTCGCCGTCGCCGGTGGTGGCGGGATCGCCGGTGTTGGTGGAATCGATGCGGATCAAGGTGCTGCAAAACTCCACGGCCTCGGCGGCCATGGCGTCGTGATGTTCCCCCACAGATGGTCCTTTCCAGCGCGCGGGTTGGCGCGCGTCTTAGTGCGCGTCCACGAGTTTGGAGCGCTTCTTATGGATGAATTCGTCGGCGTCGATGCCGAACTCCCGGGCGGCAAAGCGGTGCAGGGTCTCGATCATCTCCGCAGGTGAGAAGCTGTGGACCCCGTTCAAGGACTGGATCGCGAGGCCATCGATTGTGGCCAGAAGCAAGGTAGCCACTTCGTCGATATCGAGGGCCGGTTGGAGCAGTTTCTCGTCCACCGCCTCCTCGAGCGCCCGGACGAACAAGCCCCGCCATGAAGTCCAGACTGCTGCGACGCTTTCCCTGATCTCTGAGTTCTTGTGGGCAGCGGCGTATATCTGCAGCCAGAAGCCCCAGGCTTCTTCGAACGGGGTGTCGCTCTGGATGGAGAACGTCAAGAGGTCGTGCAGGCGTTCCACGGCGTTTCTGCCGTGATCGTAGATGCGCTGCCATTCGGCGAGGGATTCGTCGATCCGGTACTCAACCGCGGCGCCAATGAGCCGTTCCCGGTGCCGGAAATAGTGCTGGATCATGCCGATGCTGAAACCCGAAGCTTCCGACAGTTCGGCGAAGGAGCAGCCCTCCACACCCTCGCGGGAGATTACCTGCGAGGCGTGCTGCAGAATGCTCTGCCGGCGTTCTGCCATGGCCTCCGCCGTGACGCTTCGCGTGCGGCGGCCCGGGTTTGTCTCGCTCATGCCGTTGCTCCTTCGTTTGTCTGGTCGCGCTGGTCCAGTTGGGGCGCCTTGTGGGTGCCCGTAGTCATCTCTCCACGATGTTGCCATGGTCCCTTGACACGCGTTGTTACTCATCTCACAATAAGTTGAACATATTGTTATTTCAACCCGACTCGAACCGGAGATTCACAAATGATGCGCAAAGGCGTGAAAAGCTCGCTCGTTGCAGCGGCAGCCATCAGTTTCCTGGCGTTGACAACGGCTTGCTCCAACACCGAAGGTGCGGCCGCTACTGTATCCGGCAACGCATCGGCGAGCGGCCAAAGCAGCCGGAGCGGCCAGGAACTCGCGCAGGCCGTGCAAACGGATTCCAAGGTTCAGGCGCTCCTTCCGGCCGCGATCAAGAGCAAGGGCTCGTTGACCCTCGTCACGGACCCCACCTACGCCCCGATCGACTTCACCGATGACCAGGGCAAAATCGTTGGACTTGAACCGGACATGGCTTTGGCTGTCGCGAAGAAGATGGGCGTCACCATCAACATCGAAAAGGCCGACTTCAACGGCATCCTGGCCGGTATCGAAGCCCGGCGCTACGACGCCTCCTGGGCAGCCTTCTCCATCACGGAAGAGCGCAAGGACAAGGTCAACATGGTCAGCTACATGCGCGGAGGAACGTCCGTCATGGTCAAAAAGGGCAATCCGCTGGGCATCAAGTCCGAGCTGGACCTCTGCGGCAAGACCGTTGCTGCCCAGACCGGGACAACCCAGGCCCTGAACGTGCTCCCCTCCTTTGACAAGAAGTGTGCCGACGCCGGCAAGGACAAGCCTGTTTCCCTCCTGCTGCCCCAGCAAGACAACGTCAACCAAGCCGTGGCATCAGGCCGCGCCCAGGCACTCGTGGCGGACAATGCGCTGACCGGGTACTACGCCCAGTTGCAGCCGGACGCCTTCACCTCCGTGGACTCCATCCTCGTGGAACCGTCCCTGTCCGGCGTCGTGAGCCCCAAGGACGACGGCGGCCTGTCCAAGGCATTCCAGGCCGCGGTCCAGTCGCTCATGGACGACGGCACCTACGCCAAGATCATGGATGCCTGGAACCTCAAGTCCGGCATCATCACCAAGTCCGAGGTCAACCCGACGGTGGGGTCATGACCGTGTCTGAGCTGCCGAGCACCGCCGAAGCACGGCATGACTTCGCGGAGCTGGCGTCGCGGCCTGTCCTTAAGCGCAAACGGCCCGGGCAACTGATCGCCATGGTGGTGGTGGGACTGTTCGCACTCATGGGCGCGTACGTCGTTGTGACCAACCCCGGCTTCGGTTGGCCCACCGTGGCCAAGTACCTGTTCGATGTCCGCATCCTCGACGGCCTCCTGATCACGATCGAACTCACGGTCATTGCCATGGTCCTGGGACTCGTGATCGGCCTGGTGATCGCGGTCATGCGGATGTCCGACAACGTGCTCCTCCGCGGCGTGGCCGGCGCCTACATCTGGTTCTTCCGCGGCACTCCGCTCCTGGTGCAGATGCTCTTCTGGGGCTTCGCCGCGGTGCTTTTTCCGACCATCGGCATCGGGATCCCGGGCGGTCCCATGCTGGTGGAATGGAACACCAACGACGTCCTGCCGCTGTTCGTGGCCGGCATCCTGGGTTTGGGCTTGAACGAAGGCGCCTACATGGCCGAAATCGTTCGTGCAGGACTGATGGGTGTTCCCGCGGGACAGTCCGAGGCCTCCCACGCCATGGGCTTCAGCCGGATGGAAACCCTGCGCCACGTGGTCATCCCGCAGGCCATGAAGATCATCCTTCCGCCGGTAGGCAACGAGACGATCTCCATGCTCAAGACCACGTCGCTGGTGATCGTGATCGGCGTCGGGGACTTGCTCTACAACACCCAGCAGATCTATGCCCGCAACCTCCAGCAGATCCCCCTGCTGATCGTGGCGAGCCTCTGGTACATCCTGCTCACGACCATTCTCTCGCTCGTCCAGGCCCGCATTGAGAAGCGGTACTCCCGCGGCAACACCATCCAGGCACGAAAGGCGTAGCGGCAATGTCTGAAGTCCAGTTCCTCAACGTGCACAAGGATTTCTCCGGCATGGAGGTCCTCAAAGGCATCAACTTCACGGTCGAATCCGGACAAGTGGCGTGCCTGATCGGCCCCTCCGGATCGGGCAAATCCACCCTCCTCCGCTGCGTCAACCACCTCGAAACCACCAGCTCAGGAACCATCCTGGTGGGTGGCCGCATGATCGGCTACGAAGTCCACGGCGACAGGCTCATCGAGGCCCACCAGAAGGACATCAATAGGCGCCGATCCCGTATTGGCATGGTGTTCCAGTCCTTCAACCTCTTCGGCCACATGACAGCCCTCGAAAACGTGATGATGGGTCCCGTCAAACTCCTCAAGGTACCCAAGGCCCAAGCCGAGGCCGAAGCCCATGAACTCCTGGCCAAAGTGGGCCTCGCCGACCGCACGGGCCACTATCCGGCCCAGCTCTCCGGCGGCCAGCAGCAGCGCGTCGCGATTGCCCGGGCGCTGTCCATGAAGCCCGACCTCATGCTCTTCGACGAGCCCACCTCCGCACTCGACCCCGAACTCGTGGGCGAAGTCCTGGACGTCATGAAAGCCCTGGCTCGCGACGGCATGACCATGATCGTCGTGACCCACGAGATGGGCTTTGCCCGCGAGGTGGCGGACGTCGTGGCGTTCATGGACGGCGGTGTCATTGTCGAAGCCGGCGATCCCAACGAGATCATTTCCCGCCCCCAGCACGAGCGAACAAAGGCGTTCCTCTCCAAAGTTCTCTAGGCCACGATTTAAGGACTCCAACCTTGACCAGTTCCATCCCCACCAACAACGTCGGCCTCGCCGTCATGACCACGCTGCGGAACTACGGGATCGACGCGATCTTCGGGATCCCCGGCACCCACAACCTCGAGTTCTATCGGCACCTTGAGCCGCTCGGCATCCGCCCCGTCACCACCCGCCACGAGCAAGGAGCCGGGTACGGCTCCGACGGATGGAGCCAGCTCAAGGGGCTTCCCGGCGTCGTGATCACTACCTCCGGACCCGGACTGCTGAACGCGATGTCCGCTGCGGCCACCTCGTATTGCGAGTCCCGGCCCATGATCATTCTGTCCCCGGGCGCGCCGCGCGGCAGCGAGTTTTCGGACATCGGGCTGCTGCACGAAACCAAGGACCCCACCGGCGCCGTCCGCGCCCTGATCGGGCGCAGCACGCGTGTGTCCAGCGGCAGCGAAGCCGTGGAGCTGATCCACGAAGCCTTTGCCTTCTTCGCGCACGGGCGGTCGCGTCCCGTCCACATCGAGATCCCGTTGGACGTGCTCGAGGGGGCGTTCGACGTCGAGCCTTCCGCCCTGGAGGCCCGCCCTTTGGGTGCGCCGAAAGCAGCAGCCGACGACGCCGTCGCCACCGCCGCGGACATCCTCCGGCGCGCTTCCAGCCCGGTGATCCTGGCCGGGGGCGGTTCGCTCGGAACCGGCGGCGCGCTGCTCGAACTTGCAGAACTCTTGCAAGCCCCCGTGGTGACCACGATCAATGGCAAGGGCGCTATTCCCGAAGCCCACCCTTTGTCCCTCGGTTCGGAAATCCGGCTGGCAGCGGCGCAAGACCTGTGCAACGCTTCCGACGCGCTGCTGGTGATCGGCTCCAAGGTGGGCGAATCGGAGCTGTGGGGCGGCAAGATCGTGCCGCAGGGTTCGTGCATCCGGATCGACATCGACCCCGCCCAACTGCAGTGCAACGTTGCGCCGGACGTTGAGCTCCTCGGCAACGCGTCCGCCGTCGTACCCCAACTGCTCGAAGCGCTCGCCGGACATGAGCCCGCCTCCGCCCCGGAACTGGACCCTTTGCGCGCCGAACTGCGGACGGAAGCCCGTTCCATGGCGCCCGTGCTGGCACGGATCAACGAGATCCTCGCGGCCACGCTGCCGGCCGACACAGTTATTGCGGGCGATTCCTCGCAGGTCACCTATTTCGGAACCACGTCCTTCTTCCCCGTTCAGAAGCCGCATCAGCTCTTGTACACGCCTGCGTACGCCACGTTGGGATATGGACTGCCGGCCGCGATTGGCGCGAAGGTGGCCGATCCGGATCGTCCGGTGGTGGGGTTGATCGGCGACGGCGCGCTCATGTTCGCCGTACAGGAGTTCATCACCGCTGTGGAACAGGGCGTGGACCTGCCCATCATTTGCGTCAATAACGGCGGCTACGGCGAAATCCGGCAGAACATGGAGGACCGGGACCTGGCTCCGGTCGGCGTGAACCTGACGCAGCCGGACTGGGTGCGGCTGGCTGAAGGCTTCGGACTGACGGCGTTCAACGTGGAATCCCTCGACGAGCTCGCTGGGATTGTGACCCAGGCGCTCGCCGTCAAGGGGCCCAGCCTCATCCACGTGAGCATCGATTAGCCCCCGCAACGCCCCCACCCCCCCTTGCGACGCTCGCTCACTTACGACGCCCTTTGGACGGATGCTCGCTCACTTTCTTTAAGCAAGTGAGCGAGCGTCCGGTAGCGAGCCCCTATATATGTGAGCGAGGGTCGCCCGGGGGCGAGCGCGTGGGGCGGAACGGTTTTGGATCTGCATGACTTTAGGAAGGAACACGATGAGCGAGACGGTCAAGAATGCTGAGTTGAAGGGCACTGCATGGGAGTGGGTGGAACAGCAGAAAGAGCAGCTTTCCGCCTGGCACACGAATATTTGGGAACTGGCCGAACCAGCCTGGCGCGAGTACGAGTCCTGCGCCTGGTACGTCAGGACGCTGCGAGAACATGGCTTTACCGTGGAGGAAGGCAGCGGGGGCATGCCCACCGCATTCGCCGCCGAGTGGACAAGCCCCGCCGGTCCCGGCGCTCGGATCCTTGGCTATGCCGAATACGATGCCATCCCGGGCAATTGCCAGGCGGCGTCCACTAAGAGGGAACCACGAACGGGCATGTCGCGCTTCGCCCCGGGCCATACGGATCCGCATTCCGCCTTGGGCATCTCGACGCTCGCGGGCTTCCTCGCGGCGAAAGATGCAATGGAGCGGCATGACATTCCGGGCACCTTGGTCTACACGGGCGAGCCGGCCGAAAAGGTCCAGGGATCCAAGGTTGTTCACGGCCTCCGCGGCTACTACGACAATCTGGACGCCATCATCTCGTACCACCCGTTCTACATGATGCCCCTGTGCAACACCGCGCGTTGGGACACTCACTGCGGCTCGTACTACAGCAAGATCTACACTTTCACGTGCGACAGCCCGGAGGGCTGGAACAACACCTACGGCGACAGTCCAATCCCGTCGTCGCACTCCGCCGCCCGGGCTCCCGGAGCGGACGCCGCGCTGTTCACGATGTTCTCGCTGACCAAGACGACGCAGGATTCGATGCTGCCGCAGGCGGGTGGCTGGTCGTTGTCGGAAGCGATCCTCACCGCCGGGCAGGCGACGGCGGACAACCAGCCTGCGGGACTCGCCCAGATCCAGTACTCCTGGCGCTGCCCGGGCCTCGCCGAGGCCGACTCCGTGCTCGCCGTGCTGGATCGCAACGCGGAACTCGCCGCGGCTGCATCGCATTGCAGCGTTAGTTCGCGCTGGGTGGCGCGCAACCGTCCGGGCATCGCGAACCACACCGTCGCGCAGGTGGCCTGGGAGAACATCGCCGCTGTTGGCGCGCCGGTTTTGGATGAGCGGGCCCGGAAGATCGGACGAGAGATCCAAGCCTCGTGTGGAGTGGAACCCATGGAAAATCCGTTCCATCCGGCAACGGTCGAGCTCATCACCCCGCAGGGCGCCGAAGCAGAGCTGCGCCGGCACATCCCGGCAACCCAGCAGAACTGGACCAGCGATGATTACGTTGAAATGACCTGGTACGCACCCACCATCCGCTTCTATACGGCGCGGCCCACCTTGGCGCCGGATGAGAAAGGTACTCCATACCCGGGCTGGGCCATGACCGCGATGGGCGGAATGCCGGAGACGATCGACCCCACCATCACGGCGACGGGCAAGATGATTGCCGGCATGGTGCTGGACCTGCTGACTTCTCCGGACGTGCTGGCGAAGGCAAAGGCAGAGTTCGACGCCGAGAAGCGCCGCCGCGGTGCCGTGGCGCCGCTGCTTCCTGCCGATTTCAGCGCGCCGACGGATTTCCGCTGGCCTGAATACATCGGGACAGGCAAGGCCCGCGAGTGGTGGATCCCCGTGTCCGATGAGGCGTGGAATACTGCCAGCAGCAACTAACTCTGACGCTCGCTCACGTATGACGGCCAAATCCCAAACGCTCGCTCACATATGGCCGGAAAATAGCGGAATCCTCCAGCAGATGAGCTGCTGGAGGATTCACTATTTGACCACTTTTGTGAGCGGGCGTCGGGCCGGGAGCCGTTATTTGTGAGCGGGCGTCGGGCCGGGAGCCGTTATTTGTGAGCGGGCGTCGGGCCGGGAGCCGTTACTTGTGAGCGAGCGTCCGCCCGGGAGCCGTTACTTGTGAGCGGGCGTCGGGCCGGGAGCCGTTACTTGTGAGCGAGCGTCCGCCCGGGAGTCGTCATATGTGGGCGCGCGTCCGCCGGGGAGCCGTTATATGTGAGCGGGCGTCACGCCGGACGGCCCGATATGTGAGCGAGCGTTACAGGCCGAGTTCGGCCTTCAGGGCTGCTACGTGGCCTTGGGCCTTGACTTGGTACTGGGTCAGCTTGACCTTGCCCTCGCCGTCGAGCACTACGGTGGAGCGGACCAGTCCGTCTACCACTTCGCCGTTCACGAGCTTCTCGCCCCAGGCACCGTAGGCGAGGGCCACGGCGTGGTCTTCGTCGGAGAGGAGCGGGAAGGTCAGGGAATAGTCGCCGGCGAAGTGTGCGATCTTTTCCGGGGCATCGGGCGAGATGCCCAGGACTTCGTATCCGGAGGACTGCAGGCTGGACAGGCTGTCGCGGAAGTCGCAGGCCTCGGTGGTGCAGCCGGGGGTGGCGGCTTCCGGGTAGAAGTACACGATGACGTTGCGTCCGCGGTAATCGGACAGCGAGACCTTCTGGCCTTCGGAGTTAAGCAGCGCGAAATCGGGGGCCTGGGTTCCGGCGAGGAGTTTCTGGGTCATGTTGCGATCCTTGACTTGTCGGGCAACCGCCGTGGCCGGCGATCAATCTATAGGTGTAACGGGCTGCCTAGATGCAGTATTCCGCGGGTCCGCGGACTGTAGAGCCTGGTCCGGGCACGAACTGGTAGCCGCCTCCACGCACTGTGGCGATGACATGGCGGGCTGAGCCCAGCTTGCGCCGGACGCGTCCAACATACACGTCGATGGACCGAAATGCCGCGCCGGGACAGTCAAGTGACTCCAGAAAACGTTGCAATTCTTCACGTGGGATGGGTCGGGACAGGTTTTCCACGAGGTAGCGGAGGAGGCTGTGTTCCATTGCCGTGAAGCTGACAGGGACCCCATCGAGGAGGACGGTGTTCGCGGCCAGGTCCACTGCCACGGTGCTGCGTCGGCCGGCGAGGGACACAGGCGGGTTGGCAGCGGCGGGGCGGTTTCCGGCGTCGGGCGCTTCCGACGCCGAACCGGCGTCGGACGTCTCCGCACCGTCGGACACGCCGGAAGAATCATCGGACGTTGCAGCTCCGGCGGCGGGCCAAAGGAGGACTTCCGCCCCCGGAGCAAGTTTGCGGGCCCGGGCCAGGACCGCTTCCGCGGCCCGGGCCCAAACCTCGGGATCGATCTCGTGGCCTTCGCCGGGCTGTACCCACACGGCGAGTCCGCGCGGAAGCATCCCGGGCCGAACCAGTCCGGGCCGAAGCCCGGAAGGCCGGGGGGCGGGCTGATGCCGCGAGGCGTTGAGCCGTGCGGGCAGTTGCCCGTACGGGGCATGGACGTTGACGGCCATGGCTTGGCCTTACACGCCGCCGCGGCGAATCAGCTTGCCGCTGGGCGTCCGGCCGTCGATCTCGCTGCCACGCAGGTACGTTTTGCGTACGACGCCGGAGAGCGCCTTGCCGTCGTACGGCGTGATCGGGTTCTTGTGCTTGAGCTTCTTGACGTCGACGACGAACGCGTCGTCGGGCGCGAAGATGGAGAAATCGGCGTCGTAGCCGAGTGCGAGCTGGCCTTTGTTGTGCAGGCGGGCCAAGGCTGCGGGCTTCTCGGACATCCAGGACACCACCTGCTCGAGGGAGATGCCGCGGTGCCGTGCCTCGGTCCAGATCAGCGAGAGCCCGAGCTGCAACGAGGAGACGCCGCCCCAGGCCACTGCGAAGTCGCCATTTTCCAGGTCCTTCAGGTCAAGCGTCGACGGCGAGTGGTCCGAGACAATGCAGTCGATCGTACCGTCCTGCAGGCCTTGCCAGAGGAGCTCGCGGTTGGAGGCCTCGCGGATGGGAGGGCAGCACTTGTAGGCGGTGGCGCCGTCGGGGATTTCCTCGGCCATGAGCGTGAGGTAGTGCGGGCAGGTCTCCACGGTGAGGTGCACGCCGTCGCGCTTTGCCGAAGCGATCATGGGCAGCGCGTCCGACGACGAGAGGTGCAGGATGTGGGCGCGCGCGCCGGTCCAGCGGGCCCTTTCGATGACCTCCGCGATCGCCTTGTTCTCGGCGCCGCGGGGGCGGGAAGCAAGGAACGTGGAGTAGTGTGCGCCGCCGGGGTGGGGTGCGTGGTCGATCGCGTGGGAGTCCTCGGCGTGGACGATCATGAGGGAGTCGAAGGACTTGAGCTCGGCCATGTCCTCTTCCATCTCGTCCGCGTCGAGATGCGGGAACTCGTCCACGCCCGAGTGGAGGAGGAAGCACTTGAAGCCGAAGACGCCCTCGTCGTGCAACGGGCGGAGGTCCTTCTTGTTGCCCGGAATGGCGCCGCCCCAGAATCCGACATCCACGAAGGCCTGGTCCTCGGCAACTTCGCGCTTGAGCTTGAGGCCTTCCACGTTGGTGGTGGGCGGGATGGAGTTCAGCGGCATGTCGATGATGGTGGTGACGCCGCCGGCTGCTGCGGCGCGGGTGGCGGAGGCGAAGCCTTCCCACTCGGTGCGGCCGGGCTCGTTGACGTGCACGTGGGTGTCCACGAGGCCGGGGATGAGGGTTTCGTCGTCGCCGAGCTCGATCACCTCGGTGCCGGAGAGCCCGTTGCCCAGCGGTTCAATCGCGACGATCTTGCCGCCCCGGACGCCGACTTCGCGGGCGGTGATGCCGGCGGTGGTGAGGATGCGCTGGCCGCGGATGACCAGGTCAAACGGGCCGTGTGCCGTGGTGGTTTCTTCAGACATGGAGTTGCTCCTTGGTCTCGGTTCGCGCTGCGTCATGGGTGGGTACCGCTTTTTCAGAGAGGCGCACGCCGATGTGCTTACCCAATTCTTCAAGCAGCGGCCCTGCTTCAGCTATACATTTCTCTACATTGGATTCGAGTTCGGTCAATGCGTGGACCGACTCGAAACCGGACTCCGAAAGTTGTTCCGGGCTCAGCGTACTGCGGCCGCAGACGGCAATCACAGGGATCCCGCAACGCGCCGCCGCCCGCGCCACGCCCATGGGCGTTTTGCCGAGCAGGCTTTGTTCGTCGAGGCTGCCTTCGCCAGTGATTACCAGGTCGGCGCCTGCCAGCCGCTGCTCGAGTTCAGTGAATTCGAGTACGACGTCGATGCCCGGCCTGCGTGCTGCGCCCAGCGCCGCGATGGCAATGTAGCCGACGCCGCCTGCCGCGCCCGCGCCCGGTGCCTGTGCGGCGTCCTTGGCTTCGGGGCCGATCTCGTTGGCGAGGACTTGGACGAAGTGGGCCAGAGCGGCGTCGAGCGAGGCGACGTCGTCCGGCGTCGCACCTTTCTGCGGTCCGAAGATCGCGGCCGCGCCGGTGCGGCCCAAAAGGGGATTGTCGACGTCGGACGCCAGGACGAACTCGGTGGCTTCCAAACGGACATCGAGGTTCGAGAAGTCGATCCGGTCCAGGCGGGCCAGTGCTGCGCCGCCGCCGGGGAGTTCGTTGCCGTCGGCGTCGAGGAGGACCGCACCGAGGCCCTGCAGCACGCCGGCGCCGCCGTCGGTATTGGCACTGCCGCCGACGCCGAGGATGATGTGCCGGCAGCCGAGGTCCAGGGCGGCGCGGATGAGTTCGCCGGTGCCCAGGCTGGTGGAGCTCTTGGCCGTTTCGGTGTTCGGGGCGCTGCCGTCGCCGAAGCCTGGCAGTACCGCGAGTCCCGAGGCCGCCGCCATCTCAATGACGGCTTCCTCGCCGCGGACCGCGAATTCGGCCGTGATCGGCTGGCCCGTGGGGCCGGTGACCGTGGCGCTGCGGCGGGTGAAGCCGGAGCCGACGGCGGCGTCGAGAGTCCCCTCGCCGCCGTCGGCCACTGGAATGAGCGTGGTTTCAAAGCCCTCGGCTGGCAAACTCGCCGCTGCGCGGCCAGCGGCAAAACCTGTCCGGAGTCCGGCGCTCAAGCGGCTGGCGACCTCGGGAGCTGACAGCGATCCCTTGAACTTGTCCGGGGCTATGACCACACGCATTCCGTACCTCCTTCAGTACTTACTAGTCCAGCAGGGCGATGATCGCAGTGGGGGCGTCTTCGCCGCGCTCGGCCAGCTCTTCGAACTCGTTCACGCCGTTGATTTCAACGCCCATGGAGATGTTGGTGACCTTTTCCAGGATCACTTCGACCACCACGGGAACCTTGAACTCGTCCATGAGTGCCTTGGCCTTGTCGAACGCGGCAGGCAGGTCGGACGGGTTCTCCACGCGGATCGCCTTGCAGCCGAGGCCCTCGGTCACCTTGACGTGGTCCACGCCGTAGCCGTTGGTTTCCGGGGAGTTGATGTTCTCGAACGCCAGGGACACGTTCTGTTCCATGTTGAAGCCGCGCTGCGACTGGCGGATCAGGCCCAGGTACGAGTTGTTCACCACCACGTGGATGTACGGCAGGTTGAACTGTGCGCCCACGGCCAGCTCTTCGATCATGAACTGGAAGTCGTAGTCACCGGACAGGGCAACAACGGTCTCGTCCGGCTTGCCGCGAACGACGCCGAGGGCTGCCGGGGCGGTCCAGCCCAGCGGGCCGGCCTGGCCGGCGTTGATCCACTTGCGCGGGCCGAAGACGTGCAGCAACTGTGCGCCGGCGATCTGCGAGAGCCCGATGGTGGACACGTAGGTGGTGTCCTTGCCGAAGGCCTTGTTCATCTCTTCGTACACGCGCTGCGGCTTGATCGGGACGTTCTCGAAGTGGGTCTTGCGCTGCAGGGAACCCTTGCGGGCGGTGCACTCGGCGACCCAAGCGGAGTAGTCCGGCAGGGACTTGGCGGCCTGGCGCTCGCGTGCCAGCTCGATCAGCCCGTCCAGCGCCGCACCGGCGTCGGACGCGATACCGAAGTCCGGCGAGAACACGCGGCCGATCTGCGTCGGCTCGATGTCGATGTGCACGAACTTGCGGCCGGCCGTGTAGGTGTCCAGGCCGCCCGTGTGACGGTTGGCCCAGCGGTTGCCGATGCCGATGACGAAGTCCGAGGCCAGCATGGTCTCGTTGCCGTAGCGGTGCGAGGTCTGCAGGCCCACCATGCCTGCCATCAGCACGTGGTCGTCCGGGATGGTTCCCCAGCCCATCAGGGTGGGGATGACCGGAACGTTCAGCAGCTCCGCCAGCTCAACCAGCTGCGCGGAGGCACCGGCGTTGATGATGCCGCCACCGGCGACGATCAGCGGGCGCTCGGCTGCGGTGAGCATGTCCAGTGCCTTTTCCAGCTGCTTGCGGCTGGCCTTCGGCTTCTCGACGGCGATGGGCTCGTAAGCGTCGATGTCGAACTCGATCTCGGCCATCTGCACGTCGAACGGCAGGTCCAGCAGGACCGGGCCGGGACGTCCGGAACGCATCAGCTGGAAAGCCTTCTGGAAGGCGCCTGGAACCTGGCCCGGTTCCAGGATGGTCATGGCCATCTTGGTGACCGGCTTGGCAATGGACTCGATGTCCACGGCCTGGAAGTCTTCCTTGTGCAGCTTGGCAACCGGGGCCTGGCCGGTGATGCAGAGCATGGGGATGGAATCTGCCCAGGCTGCGTACAGGCCGGTGATCATGTCCGTTCCTGCGGGGCCCGAGGTGCCGATGCAGATGCCGATGTTTCCGTCCGCTGCACGGGAGTAGCCGTCAGCCATGTGGCTGGCGCCTTCAACGTGGCGGGCCAGGGTGTGGCGGATGCCGCCGTGTGCCCGCATCGCGGAATAGAAGGGGTTGATTGCCGCGCCTGGCAGTCCGAACGCCTCGATGGCGCCTTCCTTTGCCAAGATGGCGACGGCTGCGTCTACAGTGCGCATCTTCGTCATGGTGTGCTCCTTGAAAGCTTTGGTGCCCGCTACGGGCGGATTTTTGGGTGTGTCTGGGGGAGCCGGCGTCGGAAGTGCCCGACGCCGGCTGCTGGTTTTCGCTTGTTTCCGCCCTTTGGGGCGGGTGGCCTACTTAGCGCTTGGCTTTACTTGCGACCGCTGAGCTGAAGGACCTGCTTGAAGAGGCCGGAGTGGTCGAGTCCGCCGTCGCCCTGGTTGACAGTGGCGGCGACGAGCTGTGCGACGACGGCGCCGAGCGGGATTGCGACGTTGGCTTCGCGGGCTGCTGAGGTGACGATGCCGAGGTCCTTGTGGTGGAGGGCAAGGCGGAAGCCGGGGTCGAAGTTGCGGTCGAGCATCTTCTGGCCCTTCTGGTCGAGGACCTTGGAGCCGGCCAGGCCGCCGCCGAGGACCTTGAGGGCTGCGTCGGTGTCCACGCCATAGGCCTCAAGGAAGGCGATAGCCTCGCCGAGGACCTCGATGTTGACGGCCACGATCAGCTGGTTCGCTGCCTTGACGGTCTGGCCGGAGCCGGAGGGGCCGACGTGGACGATGGTCTTGCCGACGGCGTTGAGGACATCCTGTGCTGCTTCGAAGTCGGCTGCGTCGCCGCCGACCATGATGGACAGGACGGCGTCGATGGCGCCCTGTTCGCCACCGGAAACCGGTGCGTCGAGCGGGCGGATGCCGGCTGCGACGGCGTCTGCCGAGAGGCGGGCGGCGACGTCCGGGCGGATGCTGCTCGCGTCGATCCAGAGGGTGCCCTGCTTCGCGTTGGCGAAGACACCGTCCGGGCCGCTCACGACGCCTTCGACGTCGGGGGAGTCCGGCACCATGGTGATGACGACGTCGGCGTCCTTGACGGCGTCTGCGATGCTCGTGGCACCCTTGCCGCCTTCGGAGACGAGCTTGTCGATCTTGTCCTGGCTGCGGTTGAAACCGGTGACGGTGTGGCCGGCCTTGACCAGGTTGATGGCCATGGGGAGGCCCATGATTCCGAGTCCGATAACTGCAACGTTGCTCATGATTTTCCTTACTGAAGTCTTTGTTTTAGCTCAGGTGTGCTGGACCCAACTAGCTCGCAGTTGATGTCGTTTTGAGGGCTCTAAACGACATCAATTGCTACCCAGTTGGGCGGGCGGGGACTAGTGGGAGGTGGCGCGCTGGCGGATGGCCCAGCTGAACGCCGTTTCCTGCGGTTCCTTGTATTCGAGGCCGATGTAGCCTTCGTAGCCGAGTTCGCGGCTGCGGGCGATCCATTCGCCGAGGGGAAGCTCGCGGGTTCCGGGAGCCCCGCGGCCGGGGTTGTCGGCGATCTGGATGTGGCCGAAGTCCTTGGCGTGGTTTTCGATGACGGCTGCGACGTCGTCCCCGTTGACTGCCAGGTGGTAGAAGTCGGCGAGGAGCTTGACGTTCGTGGCGCCGGATTCTTCCTTGACGCGGGCGATCACCTTGAGGGCGTCGGCGGCCTTGAGGAGCGGGTACTTGGGGGCGCCGCTGACCGGTTCAAGGAGGACGGTGCCGCCGATGCGTGCGACGCCTTCCGCGGCACTGGCCAGGTTCTCGGCCCCGATGGCGTCCTGCTTCTCGGCCGATTCGCCGTCCACGCGGTTGCCGTAGAGGGCGTTGAAGGCCTTGCAGCCGAGCCGCTCGCCGATGCCCGCGACGACGTCGATGTTGTCCAGGAATTCGGAGGAACGGGCGGGCCAGGAAACAAGGCCGCGGTCGCCGCCCGGCATGTTGCCGGCGTTGAAGTTCAGGCCTGTGAGCTGAACGCCAGCGTCCTTGATGGCGTTCTCGAACTCGGTGACCTGGGCGTCCGACGGGACGGAAGTCTCAAAAGGCCACCAGAATTCGACGGCGTCAAAGCCGGCAGCCTTCGCGGCCGCGGGGCGCTCGAGCAGGGGCAGCTCCGTCAGGAGGATGGAGCAGTTCACTGTGTACGTCATCGTAGGTGTCCTTCCGGGGGAGGGCTTGGGATCCATCTTCCGCTTGGCTTGTTCTCTTGGGCTAGTTCGCCTTCGTTGATTTCCGCTTTGTGGAATTTAGATTCTGCTTTATGAAAAGTTTAGGGAACGAGGGGGTGGGAGTCAAGGGGGTCTTCCGGCGGGAGCGGTTTGGGATACCAAGTGGCGGGGTTGGGTGCGCTGGGAGGGGACGGGCTGGCTACGGCCCTCGGATTCACGCGCTCAAGTACAAGCGAGAGGCTACGCAGGTGATGGTTCGGGGGACTTGAGGTTGAATTTAGGTTGGCCTGAGCATAAGGAAATCTCGCGTGTCCATCTACGTGTTGCCACGTTTCCGTCTACGTGTTGCCACGTTTGACCACTGAGATTCGACGACGGCACCACTTAATTCGTCGATTTCGGCACTGAGTCGCGATTTTCGCCCTTAGTCTTCCCGCATAGGTTCCGAACTCGGATACGAACCATAGAAGACATTGGGGGATTCATGGAAAAGCGTGTACCGATTGCTCGGAAAGTCTTAGCTGCAACCTCGGCCCTCGCTATTGCGACCATCGGAATGACGGTCTCGTCACCGGTCGCGAGCGCATCGACCACGCAGGACCAGAGCGCGCTAGATCAGGTTCTAGCGTCCAGGCCCTTCGAAGGTGCGCAGAGCCAATCATCGCCTCAGGCTCCGCCTGGTGCTGAAACGCAAAGGATCGAATTCGGGGACGGGGTTCGATGAGCATTGTCGTAGCCGGCGGCCAGCGACTGACAGTACAAGCAGCGGCGACTTCACAGCGCAAATCTGTCAAGCAGTCGAAAGGCAATGTAAAGGCTTCGACGCTTAACGTGGATAAGGGGCACTCTTACGTTTTTGCTCAGCGCGGTGATGAATCTGGAGCCGGTTTCGTCGTCGCCAACAACGAAGCCGCTCCGCGCTCGTTCGCCTTTGATTTCACGTTTGAGGGCCGACCCGCTGACGTTGTTGTTGCAAGTGATGGCTCGGCGGTGGTCATGGACCCCGGCGGGCACGTCGTCAACTACATCGCCGCCCCTTGGGCACGCGACGCAGACGGAAAGCAAGTGCCGACTAAATACTCCTCCTCGGGGAACCGGCTCATCCAGCACATTGAGATCGGAAAAGGGACGGCATTTCCCGTGGTGGCCGATCCTCAATTCAGCTGGGTTGGGATCTTCCCCGTCGTGGAATTCAATAAGGCAGAGACGGCCTTTTCAAAAACCGCTGAAGGGGTTCTCACGGTGTGTTCAAGACTTTCCGGGGGAAGTCCGGTCGGGCTAGCTGCTTGCGCGATCTCTGCAGTGCAGATAGCGGTGCAGGCGACAATCGCTCACTCCAGGGGCGAGTGCATCAGGCTGGCACCGGCCCCGATTGGTGCGATGGCCTTCCGTTATACCGGCGGATATTGCCGGTGACGGCGACCATTAGCGATGAGGGACATGCTCTACTATCTATCTGAACTTCACGCCGCTCGACGTGCGACTCCCGGCCGGCGTCGATACAACTTGATCAGCGGAGTCCTCCTCATCGTGGTCGCGGGCGCTCCCTTTGTCGCTGGCGCGCCGTTCCCCGTCTTTGTTGTCATCTTTTGCGCTGATCTCGTCCTCGACATCGCTCTTGTTGTCAGGTGGGCCCGCAAAGACGCTTTGGCAGCCTACCGGCAAAGAGAAAGCGAACCTTAGCGTCTGCCTTTTGACGAATTCCTCTGAAACCGGAAGGTCCGACATTGATTTACTCATCAACGGTCCGAACCATGACCACTGTTCTTGTACTCGCGTGTATTGGCGGCAGTATCGTCGTGGGGCTCCTTCACGAACCGAGGACTCCACTGCTTGCGTGGACATCCTTGACCGTTGGAGCGATCCCACTGGTGGTCGTGCTCGCAACAAAACGAAATCCCAAGCGCGATGCGGTTCTGTCCATCATCAGTGGGATGGGTGGCGGCGTGTCCATAGCAGCTGCGACAGTGGGCTTCCCCGGCACGCTTCCGTTATGGCTCTGGACGATAGGCTCCATCTGTATCGGAACCGCGGCCCTCATCGTCGACGCGGAGTCGGCCCAAAGCAAACCTCTCAATCGTCTCTAGGCGCGGCAATGGGAAGTCTGAGAGCGGCTTACAAATTCTCGGGAGTGCGCATACTGGCGGTCTCGGGATGGCCGATTTCCATTCGCACACTCGTGGTCCTCGGCGTAGGCAGTGGGGTTGCTTTGGTCTGTGCTGTTCTGGCCGGATCGCTATTTGTGATGCGGCTGCTGCATGAGGCGTTGTCCTTCGACGGCGCACGCGCCTATGCGGGCGGCAACGCAACGATGGCAATCATCCTGTTGGCGCTCGCCGTCTGCCTCTACATCTCCGTCGGTGCGCTCGCACGTGAAGCACTCAGCAGCCGGAGATTTGCGGTTCGCTTCAGCCCGAACAGGGAGCTCTACCGGGCGACCGATGTTTCGATGCACCATGTGTTCCTGGCGGAGGCCGTTCCGCGGGCCGGCATCTTGTTTGGTCTGTCGGGCGCCGTCTGCACCGCGGCCTCGGTTGTCGTGCAAGAGGGCGGTGGAAGTGGCGGGCCATTCGCACTGACCCTTTTGGCTGCTCCATTCGCCTTGGCTGCGTCCTGGGTTGCGTGGAGTTCCAAGCTGGCCGCAAGTGACCCTCGTATTCCGAGTCTGGCCGTGGGATTGACCGTCTTCGCTGGGGGTTGCCTACTGGCCGCGTTGCTCGGGGCCATCCTCGCCCGAGGACTGCTGGCACTAACCTCGGCAGCGCCTGGGCTTGAGCTGCAAGTCAACGCAAGCGGCGCGGAAGGCGGCTGGATCGCGACGGCGGTGGCGATCGCCGTCGTCGTATTTTCCTTCCTCACAATCCGGAACGTTCGAGCGATCAGGAGGCAATCGTTTCCCGTGACCGCTCGAGTGCCGCGGCGCGTCAGGGAATCCGCATGGAAGACGACGACGCCGGTCGTCATGCTCTGGCGGGTCCTGATAGTGAATCTCGTCAGGGACAAGTGGTTTGCCCTGTTCCGTGGAATCGGAATCTGCCTGCTTCTGGCTGCTGCTACTGCGATCGGCTTTCGCGGGGGCGGGATCGGGCCGGAATTCCTTCGGGAGATCCCGGGAATTCAGAACGCGGCCGCCTGCATCGTTTTCATGGTGGGAGTCGTCGGGAATGAACTCATATGCAAGGCGAACAATCCGATCGGACTTCTTCCCGAGCTGAGGTACAGCTGGGAATCCGGGTTCGGCCTCAATTCTCTTGTATGGGGCGTGACTCTGACCCAATCTGTGCTCCTGGCGCTGCTTGCGGGACCAGCGATGGGAGTCATTGTCTGGGCTGCAACCGGCGTCCTGCCCGTGGAAATTCTCCTGATTCCGTGGTCGATTGCGAGCAGCAACATCATCGGAAACGCCTACAGCAAGGTCAAAGTCAGGCAGGCCGACGGCTCGATGGAAATGTCCCTGGCGGCAGCATTCATTGGCTTGCTGCTTGCCGTTCCGGTGCTCGGGCTTCTCCTCCTTGGCAACGTCCCCGCAACCATTGCCGCCGTGACTTACACGGCTCTTCTCACTGGAGGTGCAAAGATTTGCCTGCAACGCAGAATTCTCTCCCAGAAATAGTCTTTGACCGCGTATTTGCCGGATACTCCTCCGAACATCCCGTGTACGAAAACCTGTCCTTCGCGTTCACCGGACCCGCCCTGATCCACTTGCAGGGAAAGAATGGATCCGGAAAATCGACCTTCGTCGAACTGGCTAGTGGCTATCTGTCTCCATGGGCCGGAACGGTCCTTGTCAACGGAGCGAGGGCCGATGACCCCGAAAGTAGAAGCAGGCGGAGGGTGTGCCGGTCCGAGGCAGCGCTCTTCGCTCAGATGACCGCCCGAGATCACCTTGTGTTTGCCTGCATTGCCCGAGATCTCGATCCTGGTCCCGAAATACTGCGGGCGACCTCGCTGGGCATGGAGCCGTGGCTAGGCGAGAACGCGGGCAACCTGTCCACAGGAAATGTGCGCAAACTTTGGTACGTCATGAACACCGTCGGCCAGTTCGATTGCGTGGTCCTTGATGAACCGTTCAACGGGACTGACACCGAGGGCGTCGCCTACATGGTTGAGGAGATCAGACGTTGGGCCGAATCCAAGCTAGTTGTCATCGTGACTCACTCACTTCAGGACTTGCGCCCGGAATCGACCACGGTCCGGCTGGAGGACCTCAAGTCCCAAGCCATTAACGGGCAGGGCGATGAGAGCGTGGGAGCGAAATGAGAATCGTCGTTGACCAAAATGAGCTTGCCGGTGCAGTTTTATGGGTGATCGTTCAACTAGGTCCGAAGAGGTAACGGATGGAGGGCTCGAATGGTCCAGGCAAAAAGGTGTGGGTATCGCGCTTCGGAAGGGCTGGGCTCATGACGATCATATTGATGCTTGTCAACAACAGTTGGTGGACTGGCAGAAATCCAATTCGGGAGGCACTTACGGTCGCCCTAGCGTTTGCCCTTTCGCTTGCCTTCGTAGCTCTATCTGACTTTGCGAGCCGCTGGCTCCGGTCTCGTCAGAAAAGGTGAATTGGGTGGCCAATGATCTCGGGCGCAGGTGGAGCAGCCACTGGCTACGAATCGCAAAACGTCTTTCAGCGCTGATTCTGCTTGGCTTGACTGCCTGCAGTGCCTCTCCTGTCGCCCCAGCCAACGATGCCTCCGCCCTGACGGAAGACCTGACGAAGCTCCAGGGAACCGACGGCCTCATAAGGATGCCCGAGTCATCATCTCTCGCCAAAGGCTCGGTCCACGGGACGTATCTTGCCGCGAGACTCCTCGATGTGAGCTTTCCGGAGGTCGCAAGCGAAAGAACCAGAGACGAGCTGGAACGGGTTCTGAAGGCGTCCGAAACCGACCTGGTCCCTCAGCTCAAGGCGCTTGTGGCGCTGAAGCGCTCCGGCTCTTCGTCCTGGGGAAGTTACGGTCCGGTCATAGAGCGGGGAAAGGCAGCGCTTCCGGCCGTCGTGACATTGGCAAATCTCAGCGGGTACATCGACTTGGTGGATGTGCTGGTGCAGCTTGAGCCCAGTGCCCGGTTGGCGCGACTGGAGGCGTTCGATGCAGACCCCGGAGTTGAAGACCTACTCTCCGGCGCTCTGATGGCGCTCTCCAACTCCATGTACTTCTCAAACAGTGAAGAAGTGAGATCAATGTTTCCGGCCGCCCAGTCCGCCCTCCCGCAGCTCATCGATTCACCCAAAGGAAACGGCCTGAACTATTTTCGGGCGTTGACCGCGATGACGAACGCAAGTCGCTCCGGACTTGGATCAAACGACTTCGACAAAGCGGCCGAGAAACTCCGGACTCTGAAAGGCTGCAAAGAATTCCCGTCCTTGTATCGGATGGAAGCAGGCAAGTCGTCACCTTGTAGCCTCTCGATTTCGGCGGCCATGATCGCGGTCCCGGGTGCCTACGACTTCGGGGAGAACAAGTGACCTCGGTACTGCGTCTTGAGAACATCGCCAAGTCTTTTGCAGATGAACGCGGGAATCGACAAATAGTCCTTCCTGGAATCAGCCTGAATGTCGAGGCAGGTGAAATCGTCTGGCTGCGAGGTGAGTCAGGTTCGGGGAAGTCAACGATCTTGAATATCTCCGGACTTCTGTCGACCCCCGATGCCGGCAAAGTGTGGATTAACGGTGACGACAGAACCAATGCGTCGTCGCGGACGGCGAGTCTCATTCGCGCGAACGAAATTGGAATGGTTTTTCAGAGCAGCAACCTACTGCCCGAACTTACGGCGTTGGAAAATGTCCTCCTTGCCAGCCGCCAGCCCATGACACGCGCAACGGTTACGGAACAGTTGGAATGCTTCGGTCTGGGGGCGGTCGCCGACCGGCAAGCGAAGAGGCTTTCCGGCGGGCAGCAACAAAGAGTCGCGTTTTGCCGCGCACTGATCAACGAACCATTGCTGCTACTAGCGGACGAACCAAGTTCGGGTCTTGACGCGCCAAACACTGAAGCCATCCTCGAGGCCATGCGAACGGGCGCCAACAGCAGGTGCGGTGTCCTCGTCGCTTCCCACGACCAAGTCTTCCAGCAGGTGGCCCACCGTCAGCTTCCTATGAAGGAGTTGCTCCGTGAACAGAAATAGAATCCTTGCTGCGAGGTCAGTGCGGCTTTCTCTATCGAAATTGAGGCCACTCGCGGTCCTGATGAGTCTTGGCATCGCGGTATTCATTTTCGCCGACAGCATCGTCGGGGCCGGCATAAGTTCATACTCAAACAAGATCACCACCAACTCCGCCCTGAATTACGTTGAGGTGACATCGGTCGGTCCAGACTCAGCTCGCGAGATCACCGACGACTCGTTGTCCCGGTTCGACCAAATCGATCACGTGGTGGGGTCCTCCGGCTGGGCGCAAATTGACCTCGCCATCGAGGATCCGGCGAACTGGCCATCTCAGAACAACCCCGGTGCATTCATGGGGACGCCATTTATCAGTGGCATCGCCCCAAAAGTACTGCTCGGAGACGTGCCCGGAGACGGCCCTGGGGTAGGCCAGATCCTGCTCCCCGACAGGGACAGGGTCAGAAATACGCTCAGCTGCTCGGCAAGGAAATGAGCTTCGTGTACACGAAGGAAATCGGTCCCGGCAACGGAGAACCCGTTTCCGTTTCTCTCCGCGTGTCAGGAATCTATGACAACTCGTCGCCGGGCACGGATGGCGCCCAGGCCGCGTACGTATCTCGCGAGTTACTCAAGTCAACACTCGCCAACGCTCGGCCAAATGCCAAAGGGTTAACCTATCCCCGCGCATATGTTCGCGTTGACTCAGCAGACGAAGTGATCAACGTGCAAAACCAAGTTCGAGCCCTCGGATACTCGGTGAACAGCGTTGCGGGCCAAATCCGGTCCCTGTCAGGACTGTTTGCGCTTCTCGCCCTTGTCAGTTGGGTGATCGGTGGGTTCCTGATCATCTTCTGCCTCGGGGTTGGAGTGTCCGTTGGTGGCAGCTGGATAAAGCAGAGGGCCCGCGAGGTGGGTCTTCTCAAGGCCATCGGCTGGTCGGGGGCCTCGATAGCAGGGGTTTATATGGTCGAGTTGGCAGTAGTGGGTCTCATCATCGGCCTGGTTGGGGCGTTCCTGGGAACCTTTTGCTCCATCGTAGGAACGGCGGTCTTCAGCGGCCTGCAACTCGACCTTCTGCCGGTGGCTGCGTGGGCAATGCCCAACTGGCTGCTCGTGCTCGGAGCACTCTTCTGCGTGCCCTTGTTCTTGTGCCTTGGAGCCATTGGCCACGTCGCAAGACTCGCTCGGCTCGACGCGGATTCCTCGCTGAGAGACTTGTAGCTCCCCCTAGTGCCCCAGACTCCGAGCAAACCGCGCGACCGCGTTTTCCGCCGTCGGGACCGGTCCGAATACTTCGGCTTGGCGCGAAGTGTCCGCGACGTATTTGCCGGTCTCGAACCATGCGAGCATGGAGCTCATGTCCTTGACCATAGGGACGAAAGGTCCCATTAGCGCGCCGAGCGCGTGAACCAACCCGGCCGGCATCGAGCGCACGCGGACTTGCTCACCCGCAAAAGTCGACGCGAGGTCCGCGATATCCTGCATGCTGACAGCTCGGTCCCATCCGATGTCGATCCGCTCGCCGTCGGCGATGTCCGCGTCGACAGCAGCTGCGAGGTAGCCGGCGAGGTCAGAGGTGAGCACGAAGGTCAGCGGGACGGTCTTGGTGCCGAACCACGTGAGGCGCTTCTTCTCGAAGGGGTCTCCTCCCATCTGGGTGATCTGGTCGAGAAACGCGCCGGGGCGAAGTGCGACAAACGGGACACCCAGTTCCTCCAGCTTGTCTTCCGTGAGCTTCTTGTGCCAGAAATGCGGGACGTCCGGTGTCTGGTCCGAGGTGAGAATGCTGACCAGAATGAATCGCCTGACACCCGTCCGGCTCGCAGCGACGGCTAGGTTGGTGTTGCCGGTCGTGTCGATCTCCAAGGCCCGTTTGTCCCGGCGGGTGTACCCGGCCGCAGAGGTGATAACGGCGTCGGCCCCTGTCATAGCGGCGACGAGAGAGTCAAGGTCGAGCATGTCGCCGCGGGCAATATCGACACCTTTGGCCTCGAGCTTGCTCGCGTCCGATCCTGGCCGGACCAACGCCCGGACGCTCTTTCCCCTTGCGAGCAGTTCATCGACCACTTTGCCGCCGACATGGCCAGTGCCGCCGACGACGAGGACCGATTTGGTGTCAGTCATGGAGTGCTCCTTCGTGCAGGGACGAAGACCAAGCCTCGCTCGGCCAGTCCGGTGACAAGGCTCTTACAACTCAGTTCGAGACCCTCCGAATATATCGCGCAGTGGATTGCACGGCGAGAGGTGGTTGGGGGGAGTACCTCACTCCAACCCCTCCCCAATATCCCGCCCGATCCGCCGCAGCAGTTCCACCGAAAGCCCAGGATCCTTCGACGAGTCCAGATCCGTGTAGTCCGCCAGCGTGTAGATGTGCGTCAGCGACATCTCGGACCACCGCTCCCGCGGCAGCAACGAGCGGCCCGCGACGGCGATGATCGGCCGGGTGCCCGAGCGGCGCGCGACGGCGGCCGGCAGCTTTCCGGCGAGCGTCTGCTCGTCGATGCTGCCCTCGCCGGTCACCACAAGGTCGCACCCTTCCTTCCGGGCGTCGAAGTCCAGGAGGTCCAGGAAGTAGTCCGCCCCGGATACTTGAGAAGCGCCAAGCAACATGCACGCAAAGCCGACCCCGCCGGCGCTTCCGGCGCCGGGATGCTCGGCAAGGGAAGCCGCACTCTCAAACCCGCCCGAAGTGAGCACAGAGACAAAGTGCGTCAGACCGGCGTCGAGCGCTGCAACATCCGCAAGCGATGCGCCCTTCTGCGGACCGAACACGGCCGGCGCACCGTCCGGCCCGCAGAGCGGGTTATGCACATCGCTCGCGACAATCAGCTCCACACCAATCAGCCCAGGAGGCGCATCCACAGAATGAACAAGGCCAAGATTCCGCCCGTTGCCCTCCAAAGAACAGCCGGAGGCATCTAGGAAGCGGTAGCCCAGGGCGGTGAGCATGCCCATTCCTCCGTCGGTGCTGGCGCTGCCTCCGAGTGCCAGGACGATCCGCGCCGGCCTGAACGAAAGGGCAAAGAGAACAGCCTCGCCAAAACCGCGGCTCGACGCATCGAGCGGCAAAAGACGTCCGTCCGGCAACAGCCCCAAACCGCAAGTGTTCGCTACTTCCACAACAGCAGTGACGCCGTCGAACGCGATGATCGCCTGCACGGGCTGTCCGGTCGGGCCGGGGACTACGAAAGCGTGGCGAGCGAACCCGGAGGCGACGGCGGCATCGACGCTGCCGTCACCTCCGTCCGCCAGCGGTAGCAGCTCACACCGAACCGCTCCGACGGAACGCAGCCCGACTGCCAGGGCGTCCGCCACCTCGCTGGCGGTGAGGCTGCCTTTGAACTTGTCGGGCGCGATGAGGACGGTCTTCGGGGCGGATGCGTTCGCCATGTCAGATGGAATCCGAGTAAGCCGGGCGGCGTTCAGCGGGCTGAAAAGGCTCGACGGCGGCAGCGTGCGGCGGAACTTCAGGAACCTGAATCGGCTCCATAACTTCGCCCGCGAAGACGCGGCGGACGCGGTCGGCGTCGAGGGTGCGGTCCCACCAGGCGATGAACAGCGTGGCGACAGCGTTGCCGGTGAAGTTGACGAGGGCACGGCATTCGGACAGGAACTTGTCGATGCCGAAGATGAGCATGATGCCGGCGGCCGGGATGGTACCGATGGTGGCCAACGTTGCGGTGAGGGCGATGAAGCCGCCGCCTGCGACGCCCGCAGCACCTTTGGACGTAAGCAGCATGACGGCGATGAGGCCCAACTGCTGGCCGATGCTCAGGTGCGTGTTGGTCGCTTGGGCGATATATACGGCGGCCAGGGAAAGGTAGATCGCTGCGCCGTCGAGGTTGAAGCTGTAGCCGGTGGGGACAACGAGCCCTACAGTCTCTTTCTTGACGCCGGCGTGCTCGAGTTTGCGCATCAGGCCCGGCAGCGCAGGTTCGGCGGTCGAGGTGCCCAGAATGATCAAGTATTCCTCTTTGAAGTGCCTGATCATCGTGAAGATGTTCAGCTTCAGGAACGCCATGACCGAGCCGAGGACCACCACCACAAAGAGGATCGAAGTGACATAGAAGAGTGCGATCAGCCCGCCCATGCTGGTCAAGGAGGACACACCGTACTTGCCGACCGCGAACGCCATGGCACCGAAGGCACCCAGCGGCGCGGCCTTCATGATGAAGCCCAGGATCTTGAACATCACGCCGGTGAGCCGCTGCACGCCGTCGAGCACCGGCGCGCCGAGCTTGCCCAGCGCGTTCAACGCGATCCCGAAGACTACCGCGATGAAGATGATCTGGAGAATATCGCCCGCAATGAAAGGCTGGACGATGCTCGTGGGGATGATGTTGGTCAGGAACTGCCACCATTCCTGGTGCGCCCCGGCGTCGATGAGTTTGGCGGCGGCATCGGTGGTCTTGATGGTGCCGGCAGTGGCGTTGACGCCCTCGCCGAGCCGGAAGATATTGATCGCCACCAGGCCGAACACCAAAGCACAAATGGTGCCGAGCTGGAAGTAGGTGAGGGCCTTCAGGCCCGTCATCCCGACCTTCTTCAGGTCCGCGACGCTCGCGATCCCACCGACGATGGTCAGGAAGACGATCGGGCCGATGAGCATCCTCATCGCATTGACGAACGTGGTCCCGATCGGCTCCATGGCAATGCCCGCAGTCGGCGCGAGCCAGCCGAGCAGGACGCCAATGAGAATGGCGGTCAGAACCCAGAAATACAGTTGCCGGTACCAGCGTTTTTTGGGTGCCGGAGTCGGATGACCGGCGGTTGATGTGTGTCCCATGATTCCTACCTCATTGTGGAAAATCTCTGGAGAATGCTGAAAGGGTAAGCGGCGTCCCGAGGGCCCCGACGCGAGCTTGCGAGCGTTGGGAAGGGACCTCCGCGTTAGACAGCGGCGAGGGTGTGCGTAAGTGCCTTGATGATCGCTTCGGTGACGTCGTCTGTGTTGGCTTCGCCGCCGACGTCGCGGGTCAGGTACCCGGCGGCGGTGGTCTGCTCGATGGCGGCCTCGACCAAGCGAGCTTCTTCGCGCAGGCCGAAGTGGTCCAGCATCAGGGCGGCGCTGGCGATGGCGCCGATCGGGTTGCTGATGCCCTTGCCTGCGATGTCCGGCGCGGAACCGTGGACTGGTTCGAACATGCTGGGGAAGCGGCGCTCCGGGTTCAGGTTGGCGCTCGCGGCGAGGCCGAGGCTGCCGGCGAGGGCGGAACCGAGGTCCGAGAGGATATCGGCGTTCAGGTTGGACGCGACTACCACCGACAGTTCCTCGGGGTGCAGGATGAACTTGGCGCTCATTGCGTCAACCAGGACGCTTTCAGTTTGGACGTCCGGGTAATCGAGGGCGACGCGATTGAAGGTTTCGTCCCAGAGGACCATGCCGTACTGCTGGGCGTTGGACTTGGTGACGGACGAGACCTTCTTGACCGTGCGGGTCCGGGCGAGCTCGAACGCGAAACGCATGATGCGCTCGCAGCCCTTCTCGGTGAACAGCGCGGTCTGCAGCGCCACTTCGTTGCCCGGGCCGCGGCCGCTCAGGTTGCGACCGCCGAGTCCGGCGTATTCGCCTTCGCTGTTTTCGCGGACAACGATCCAGTCGAGCTCGGTGTTGTCAGCCTTGCGGAGCGGGGACTCGATGCCGGGGAGGAACTTGACCGGGCGGATGTTGGCCCACTGGTCGAAGTTCTGGGTGATGTTCAGGCGCAAACCCCAGAGGCTGATGTGGTCCGGGACGTTCTCCCAGCCGACGGCTCCGAAGTAGATGGCGTCGAAGTCCTTGAGGGCATCCAGACCCTTGGGGTCCATCATTTGGCCGGTCTTCTCGTAGTAGCCGCAGCCCCACGGGAACTCGGTCCATTCAAAGGCGAACTTGCCGTTCGAGTTCGCAGCAAGGGCGTCCAAGACGCGGCGGCCTGCCGAGACAACTTCCTTGCCGACGCCGTCTGCGGGGATCGATGCGATGCTGAATTTCTGGGTGGCGCTCATGCCTACCTCCTCGTTGAGTTTGTTAGCAGAGTCACACTGCTTTCCTCTTCAAGTAGACGGGCGGCGGGTAGGCGGCGTCCAAGACTTAGTTTCGATACGACTGATAGGCAGCGCCTATTGATTTTGGCCGTTGGTGCGCTCGGTGTGTTCCGCAGCGACCTTCAAAAACGCCTTGGCCGCGGGGGTGAGGTTGTCTTTGCGGCTGAGGACCGCGACGTCCAGATGGCTCACCGGTTCGATGAGCAGGGTGCGCAGCCCCGCTTTATGCGCGGTAGGAGCCCACGACGACGGCATCACCGCGTGCCCGACTCCCGCCAGAACGAGGGGCAATATGGAGGTCCGGTGGGCGACTTCGACAACGATCTCCACCTCTACGCCGTGCGCCAGGGCATCATCGACGAGCCAACGCATGAGGGAGCCTCGCTGGCTGGCAATGATGCGCTGGCCTCCGAGATCCTCCCGTTGGATTGCCGTTTGCTCGGCGCCGAAGGTGTCGGCCCGCGGGTTGACGATCAAGATGAGCGGTTGCTTTTCGAGTTCGAGGACCTGGACGCCGGGGACCAGGATCGGCGTAGGCGAGCCGGCCAGTCCAATCTCGGAGCTGCCGTTCCGGACTGACTCGATCACTTCTTCGGGAGTGAAGGCGGCACTGATGTTGAGCCGGACTGCGGGGTAGACCTTGGTGAAGGCGGCGATCATGGACGTCAGCGGCTCGATGCCGGGGGACGGCATGGTGATGATGTCGAGTCGACCGCTCCTGATCCCCTGGAGTGACTGGACCGCTGATTGTGCGGCGTCGAGATCCCGCATGACGAGTCTGGCCGGGCCGATCAGCTCCTTGCCGGCTTCGCTGAGGACTGCCCGGCGGCCGATGCGGTGGAACAGCGGAACGCCGAGTTCCTTCTCCAGGCTCGCTATGGTCTGGGAAAGCGAAGGTTGCGCGATCAGCAGGTGTTCGGCGGCGCGGTTGAACCCGTCGTGATCGACGACGGCTAGAAAGTACTTCAGTTTTCGAGTGTCCACAGTGCGGCTCCTCTGGCTGGGCGGCGGTCTGGGCTATCGGGGGCTGGCCCGCCCCAAAAAGTCCGGCTGCTTCTCAAGATTTTCGCCTGGGCGCGGTTCTCCAGCCTAATAATGTCAGTGGTCCCTGCGAGGCTTTTCTTATGGACGGCAATCAGGGAACGCAGCTGATCTGGACGGGCGCGCCAAGCGGCGGCACAGTTCCGGATGCTGCCGTGCCGGATGTCCGGCTGCGGGACCTGATCGATGTGGTGAGCTCCCTTCGGCCCGGTATTGAAAGCGCCGAATTTATCAACCAGTTGCGTGCCCTTGAGGACCTGAAGTCCGCGGCCGCCGCTGCGCAGGCGAGGATCGCTGTCGCGTTCGATGCCGCCCAACGCAGCGCCGACGCGGCGGCAGGTGTGCCGGCCGAGGAACGCGGACGCGGCGTCGGAGCTCAAATTGCCTTGGCCCGGCGGGAATCCCCCGCCCGCGGATCCCGGCTCCACGGACTCGCCAAAGCGCTCGTCACCGAAATGCCGCACACCCTCGCCGCCCTGAACACCGGACAGCTCAACGAATGGCGCGCGACCCTTTTGGTGAAGGAAACAGCCTGCCTGTCCGCCGAAGACCGCTGCGCGGTGGACGAGGAACTGGCCGCCGACACCGGAACCTTCGACGGCGCGGGAGACCGGAGCATCATCGCGGCGGCCAGGACCGCGGCCTACCGGCGGGACCCCCGTTCCGTGACCCAGCGCGCCAGCCACGCCGCCACCGAACGGCACGTGAGCCTGCGCCCGGCACCGGACACGATGACCTATCTGACCGCGCTTCTTCCGGTCGCGCAGGGCGTCGCCGTGCACGCGGCCCTGACCCGGCACGCAGACTCGCTGCGCTCCGGCGGGGACACCCGGACCCGGGGACAGATCATGGCTGACGCCCTCGTCGAACGCACCACCGGCACCCCGGGCGGTATTTGCGGGGTTGAGATCCAGCTCGTCATGACCGACCGCACCCTCTTCCAGGGCGAGAGTGAACCGGCCCGCCTGCCGGGCTACGGGATCGTGCCCGCCGGCTGGGCGAGGGAACTCCTCACCGGGAACCACGGCACAGCCGCGCCCGGCCGGCTCGGGAACGAGCACGCCGCGCCCGGCCAGCCCGCACTTGGTGGCCCGCGTCCCGGCCAGCCCGCGGACCGGGCCTTCAAGGTCTGGCTGCGGCGTCTCTTCACCGCCCCCGGAACCGGAGACCTTGTCGCCGCCGATTCCCGGGCCCGGCTCTTCCCTGCCGGCTTGCGGCGCTTCATCCAAGCCCGCGACGACACCTGCCGGACCCCCTACTGCGACGCACCGATCAGGCACTTCGACCACATCATCCCCTGGCACGACGGCGGACCCACCAGCCTGGCGAACGGGGCGGGCCTGTGCGAAGCTTGCAACCACACCAAGGAACTCCCCGGCTGGACAGCACGAACCGGAGCAGGACAAACCGGAGCAGCACGAACCCACCCCGGCACACGGCATGTCCTCGACATCCGCACCCCCACCGGACACCACTACCGATCAACAGCCCCACCCCTGCCAGGAACCTATGTGAACGGAGACCCGCCAGTCATGGCTGCGCACTATTTCGGGGACCTGTTTCGCGGGCGCCACCAACGAGAACTACGCCAACCCGCCTAGGCAAACAAACCCGGCAGAAGGATCGTAGGTTCAAGCTATGGACAGCAGGAGCAGCCGCAGCATCAGCTTGTCCCGCATGCTTGATTCGGGTGCAAACCTGACAGTGGATGGCGCACTTGCCACCGAGCTCGAAGCACGCGGCTGCGATTTGGACGATCCGCTATGGTCGGCCAAGGTCCTTTTGGAACAACCTCAGCTGATCAAGCAGGTACATCGCGACTATTTCGACGCCGGCGCCGAAATCGCCATCACGTCGAGCTATCAAGCCCTGCCCCAGGGATTTGCCCGGCGCGGCATTGCCGAGGCGGAAGCCTTGGAACTGGTGGCCTTAAGCGTTCGCTTGGCGGACGAGGCTCGGAGCGAGCACTTGGCGGAAAACCCGGGGGCTGGGCCCTTGCTGATTGCCGGATCTATCGGTCCCTATGGCGCCTTTCTCGCCGACGGTTCAGAATATCGGGGCGACTACGTCCTCACCCAGCGCGAGTTCAAGGAGTTCCACCGGCCCCGCATTGCGGCGCTTGTGGAGGCCTCGGTGGACCTGCTCGCCTGTGAAACGCTGCCGTCCTTCGCGGAGGCTGAGGCCCTTTTGGCGCTCGTGGAAGAGTTCGACGTCGAATCCTGGTTCTCCTTCACGCTTCGGGACGGCGGACACATCAGCGACGGCACGCCCCTTGCTCGGGTGGCGGCGCTTTGTGGAACCCAGCCGCGTGTGGCGGCGATCGGCGTGAATTGCGTGCCGTTGAACTTGGTCTCCCCGGCGCTTGAGGCCCTGCGCAATGCCACGGACAAGCCGCTGCTCGCGTACCCGAACTCGGGCGAAAGTTACGACGCCGTCACCAAGACGTGGGGACCTGTCGCCGGGGCAAGGGCCGGGGGTCCGTCGAGCCTCGCCGATGGGGTTGGCGCCTGGCGCGACCTCGGGGCCCGCCTCATTGGCGGGTGCTGCCGGACGACGCCGCGGGATATCGCTGCCGTGGCAAGGTTGTCGATGAAGCCCTAGGGCGTGTTGCTAAACCCATTGGCCAACCAATGGAGTGTGGCGGCATGCTATGTCTGTGGTGATTATCAGAAGCGGGAGTTGGGTCTACGCAGGGGAAGTTGCGATGCCGGTCGACATTGTGGGGTTGCCATACGACTTTTGGTATGAGCTGGCTCGGGTTGATGAGCAGCTCGAGCCAGATGAGACAGCCCAACCGCTTGGCGACGAGGGGTTGCTCTATTACGCGCGGTTTCGGCACGCCGGGGAGACAGTTGAGCGAACGTGGCCGGACTCGGCCGGCTACGACACGATCGATGCAGCGATGCGCGACGCTGAGGCGCGCGTCGTGAGCCGGATCGTCTGGAGATAGCAGGCTCTCGACTTGACGACACATGGCGGTTCACCACTTCGCGGCGCAGAGCGTCCCTGAGGTCACCGGCTAAGTTGTATTGCTGAAGCTGGTCTTGAGCCAGATCAGTGTTGATACGAGATGGACGGCGGCCATGTAGTTGCGGGCGGTCTTATCGCTTCGCATGGCAATGCCTCGCCACTGCTTGAGGCGGTTGAAGCACCGTTCGACGACGTTACGGCCCTTGTAGATTCCTGGGTCGAAGGTCGGTGGGCGGCCCCCGGAGGAGACTTTACTTCGACGGTTGGACACCTGGTCGCGTTTCTCAGGGATGGTGGCTTTGATGCGGCGCCGGGACAGCCAGGCCCGATTGGCCCTGGAGGGGTAGCCCTTGTCTGCGAGGACCCGGTCGGGGCGGGTCCGAGGCCGTCCCCGCTCTGCGCGCGGAACCCGGATCGTGTCCATCGTCTCGGCCATCATCGTCGTGTCGTTGACGTTGCCGCCTGTGAGCACCGCCCCGAGCATCCTGTCTTTGCCGTCCGAGACCAGATGGAGCTTGCTGGTCAGGCCCCCACGTGAGCGGCCGATCGCATGGTCCGGTGGTTCAGGTCCCAGAAACCTGTAATTCGACGGTGCCCCCTGTGTGGCGCGGAAGCGTAGCACCATGCTGGTGGACACGCACAATGGTGGAGTCGATCGACGCGACCCAGTCCAACTCGCCAGCGACATCGGCCCGCGACAGCACGTGCTCGTAAACGCTCGCTCACGTGCCGTCCTTGGCCCAGCGATTGAAGTTCTTGAACACGGTGTTCCAGTTCCCGAACCGCTCGGGCATGTCACGCCACGGAGAGCCGGTACGGAACTTCCACGCGGTGCCCTCCACCACCAGACGGCGGTCGGCCACGGGACGCCCGTTGCCCTTCCACGCAGGGAAGAAAGGGCCCAATACCGCCCAGACATCGTCTGTGATCAGATCGCGCTTGCCCACCGCCCAAGTCAACCCCATCGAACGGAAAACTTGGTTTAGCAACAAGCCCTAGTGCACAGATCCAGCTTGTGCACAGATCCAGTCAGAACGTGCCGCCTCCTGTTTCGCCCAGCGGGTACTCGCGCTGGAGTTGGGCAACTTTGGGGTCGTCCTCGTCAGCTCCGTAGTCCGAGTTCCGGGTGATGTCCTTCCCGTCGGGGAGTTTCATTGCGCGGAACACCAGCGACAGGACGGCAGCAACAATGAGGTTGATGGCAAACGCTACGACCGCGATGTAGACCTGCACGTTGGTGCCTGGGATGGCGGCGATGGAACCACCGAAGTTCGCCTTCGTCACTGGGTTGACCACGTTGTATGCCGCGACGGTTCCGTAGATGATGCCGGCTACCCAACCTGCGAAGAGCGCCCAGCGGTGGAACCATCGGGTGTAGAGCCCTGCCACGATCGCCGGGAATGTCTGCAGGATCCAGATACCACCGAGGAGCTGCATATTGATGGCGGCCGACTGGTCCATCGCGATCACGAAGATCAGCGCCCCGAACTTCACTACGAGCGAGGCGATTTTGGAGACCTTCGCTTCCTGCCGCGGGTCGGCGTCGGGCCGGATCAGGTCGCGGTAGACATTGCGGGTGAACAGGTTGGCGGCAGCGATCGACATGATTGCCGCCGGGACCAAGGCGCCGATGGCGATAGCCGCCAGAGCGATCCCCGCAAACCATGCGGGGAAGTTATCCAGGAACAACTGCGGAACCACCAATTGCGGATTGACGGCACCGTTCAAGTCAATGGGCTTGGTGCCCGCAGAGATTGCCGCGTAACCCAGGAGGGCAAGGAATCCCAGCATGAGCGAGTACAGCGGAAGGACCGCGGCGTTCTTGCGGATGGTGTTCCTGCTCTTGGTCGCCAGGACTCCGGTGACCGAGTGCGGGTACATGAACAGCGCCATCGCCGAGCCAAGAGCCAGCGTCCAGTACGCCGAATAGCTGGCGGCACCCGGAATGAAGACGCCGGCCGGCTTGCCTGTGGCCGGACTGATGGCGTCGAGTTTCGTCTGGGCTGCACCAAAGATGTTGTCCCAGCCGCCGAACTTGATCGGCAGGTAGATCACAGCAACGATGACGGCGAGGTAGATCAACAGATCCTTCACGACGGCGATAAGCGCCGGCGCCCGAAGGCCCGAGGTGTAGGTGTAAGCGGCCAAGACCACGAAGGCGATGATCAGCGGCAAGTCAGTCAGCAGCACATTCTCCGCGCTGCCGAGGCCCAGCACGGTGAGCACCGCCTTGATGCCAACCAGTTGCAGCGCAATGTAGGGCATGGTCGCGACAATGCCTGTGAGGGCCACCGCAACCGTCAGTGCCCTGCTGCCGTAGCGCCCGCCCACGAAGTCAGCCGGCGTGACGAACCCATGACGGTGCGAGACCGACCACAGACGGCTCATCAACAGGAACACGATCGGGTAGAGCACGATCGTGTACGGCACCGCGAAGAATCCGCTCACGGCACCGGTTGCCCACATTGCCGCCGGCACGGCCACGAAGGTGTAAGCCGTGTAGAGGTCCCCGCCCAGGAGGAACCACGTGACCCAGGTTCCAAAACCGCGGCCCCCGAGGCCCCACTCATCGAGACTGTGCAGGCCCGTCTCCTTGCCAGCGCGCCAACGCGCCGCGAAGAAGCCCAGCACCGCCACCAGGATAAAGAGGACGACGACGACGGTGAGCGCGACGCCGTTGACGGGCCGATCCGCTGTGGTCGCCAGCGGGACGGTGAGCGCGCTCATTGTTCCTGCTCCTCAGTGCGTGCGCCCCGCGCTGCCTCGCGGCGACGGCGGTCCTCCTTGGTCACCAGCCGGTAGGAGACGCCCACCATGCCCGCAGTGATCGGAACCCAGAGCATTTGGTACCAATAGAAGAAAGGCATGCCAGCTAGCCGGGGCTGATCAATTGAATACGCCGGAACGAACAGCGGAACCAGAATGGCGATTGCTAGCAGGATTCCGGCCGCAATGTACGGGCCGGGCCTTGCCGGCCCCCGGGTCGGCACATCGGGAGTTGACATGGACGCCTCCTCGTAGAGACGGCCCCCGGAGCGGGATGGGCTTCCCGGGACGTGCCGGTGGCCTGATGGACCGCAAATGTACCGGTCCACCAACAGAATAGATTCTGGATTAATTCTTTGACAGGGGAAATGGCCCACGCATTTTCGCCAGGTAGTCCTGGTGCCGGCTGGCACTGTCGGGAGCGCCGCCGTCGTCGTTGTCTGAGAGGGGCAGGACCCGCACGGCGGATCCCGCCTGTTTGTCATTCGTTTTGATTTGAGCTGATAGTATCCGTGACGTCCGCTCCTGCGGGCGTTTATTGGCAGGCGCGGGTCTCTTCCGTTGCCAAAACGGAAGGAAATTCCAAATGAACGCGTCGATCCCGCGCGCTCCCAAGCGGCAGAATCCCGTTCGGCGCGGTATCCGGAAGGGCATGGCCGGGTATGTAGCTCTTCTCGTGGCGGGCATCGTTCTCGGCGCGCCTGGAGCTGGCGCCGCTTCCGCGACGACTACCCCATCTCCATCCCCGTCCGCGACGTCAAGTACCTCGAATGACCACGCGATGGGTTCAACGATCCGCAGTCATGAGCCCACCGCGCCAATGCGGATGTCTGCCCAGGCCGTAGCGCCCGCTTCGGTAGCTTCCGGCGTGCCGGGAATGGATGTCAGCAGCCACCAAGGCGATGTGGATTGGCACACCGCGGCCACGAGTGGCGCCAAGTTCGCCTATGTCAAGGCGAGCGAGGGAACTGGCTACGCCAACCCGTACTTCGCAACCCAATATGCGGGATCCGCAAACGCCGGACTCCTGCACGGCGCATACCATTTCGCGCTGCCGGACCCTTCGTCGTCCGGAGCGGACCAAGCCAGCTACTTTCTGCAGAGCGGCGCGGCCTGGACCCCGGACGGGAAGACCCTCCCTGCCTTGCTGGACTTGGAACCCAATCCCTATGGAAGCGAATGCTACGGATTGAGCCAGGGTGAGATGGTGAATTGGATCTCCGATTTCGCCACGACCATCCTCTCCCGGACCGGGCGCCTGCCGGCCATTTACACTTCCACCAGTTGGTGGACTGACTGTACCGGAGGCGCGGCCGGATTCGGGAACCACCCCCTGCATCTCTCGTCCTGGGCGACTGACCCCGGACCGCTACCGGCCAGTTGGCCGGACTACACCTTGTGGCAGAACTCCGATTCAGGCATCTTTCCCGGCGACCAGGACGTCTTCAACGGCACACTCACCCAGCTGACCGACTTCGCTACCAACCCGGGCCCCATCTTCTCGGATATTTCCGGTGATCCGTTCACGACTGAAATCAACTGGCTCGGGTCCCGTGGCATCTCCACTGGGTGGACCGAAACCGACGGGTCCAGGAACTACAACCCCCTGACGGCGGTAGCCCGGGACGCAATGGCCGCCTTCATGTACCGCCTGATGGGCAGCCCGGCGTTCACCCCTCCGGCGACATCGCCATTCACGGACGTTGCCACGAACAATCCGTTCTACAAGCAGATCACCTGGCTCGCACACAACGGCATCAGTACCGGCTGGACGGAAGCCAACGGAAGCAAAACCTACCGGCCATATCTCGCGGTCAACCGTGACGCCATGGCAGCTTTCATGTACCGCCTCGCGGGTAGCCCGGCCTTCACAGCGCCGGCGACTTCACCATTCACCGACGTCGCTACTGACAACCCGTTCTACAAGCAGATCACCTGGCTCGCAAACAGCGGCATCAGCACGGGTTGGACCGAGTCCGATGGAAGCAAGACCTATCGTCCGTATCTAGCTGTCAATCGGGATGCGATGGCGGCGTTCATGTACCGGTACAACACAAAGTTCGGGACGACGCACTAAGCGCGAGGCTTTCTGTGAGCGAAACAGCGGAGGCGGCCACCCTCCTAGCCGTTTTGAGTAGCTGCCGAAAACATCTCATCGATCGCCTTGGCCAGCTCCGGCGTGTGGTCTAGGAAGCCCATGTGTCCGCCAGGCACAGTCCGGCGACTGATGCCGGCATGGGAAGCTATCCACTCGGCGGCTTCTACGAAGAAAGGTGCTGTCTGCTCGGCACTGAGCACGGCCAGTGGCACGGTCAGTTCTGCCAAGGCTGCCGGTTCGGGCCGCCAAGACGCAAAGGCACCGAACTCCCCTTCAAGCAGGACCCTGGCGTTGTTCCGGAGTGCTTCGAAGAAGTCTGGCGGCAGGAGGGCAGCGGCATCCCCTGCCGCGAACCTGATGAAGGCCTCGGCTCCGCCGGCGAGCCCTCCGTCTTCCATGCCGGCTGCAATAACAGGTTGCACTGTGGCCATGGCGTCATTGGGGTTGGCCAGAACGCCCATGAGGGCTGGTTCGTGCAGGACTGCCCCGGAAAAGAGCTTGGGAGCCTTCAGGACGGCAGCCAGCGTTATCAGTGCCCCGGTGCTGTTTCCAAACACAACGCATGGCTCGGTCCCGAGCGTTTCCAGTAGGGCAACAACGTCGGCGGCGTGCTGCTCAACCGAGGTCTTCTCCCAATCCTCTTGCCGGGGGCTGCGAGCATTGTTCCGACGGTCATGGGAGATGACCTTATGGTTTTCGGCCAATAGCCGGGCCAGATCGGAGTACTGCCGGGCGTCACCGGCGGCGCCGGGAACCAAGAGGACTGGAGACCCGTGGCCTGATACCTCAACGTGAATTGTGGTGCCGTTGGTCTCTACCAAGGCTGTCCCTTCAATGGTGCTCATCGTCTTCACCCTTCCGATCGCTGTTATCCTTCCCTTTCATTGGACGACCGGATGACCTCCGGCGTCCAAGACGGCTATGGACTCGGACGATCACAAATTTTTATGATGGGACATGGAGATCCGCCAACTCCGGCGATTCCTTGTGTTGGCCGAGGAACTGCACTTCGGCAAAGCCGCCGTCAGGCTCCACATCGCCCAGCCCGCGCTGAGCCAGGAACTCAAGGCTTTGGAAAAATCGCTCGGGCTTAGGCTCCTCGACCGAACACACAACCACGTTTCGCTCACAGATGCCGGCCGCCGCCTTCAAGAGGAAGCGGAGCACATCATTCAAGCTCACGATGCCGCGTTGACAGCAATGGAAGAGATCCGCAGTCCTCAGCGCGGCGCGCTCAAACTGGGCGTAGCCGTAGGGGTGGCATACCCGCTGCTTGCAGCCCTGCTCAGCGGTCTTGGTACGGACGGGGCCGGGCCGGAAGTAGACATCAAAGCCGCGGCGGCGAGGGAAGGGGTCTTGAAACTTCTTGACGGGGAATTTGATGCGGTCTTCATTCATGCAGTGCCACCCCGAGATGAACGCCTAGGGGTGCTGACCTTGGAGACGGAACCAATGGGTGTGGCTGTTCCGTCGGGTAGCCCGCTGGCAAGCTTGACGGCGATCAGTCCCACGGATCTAAACGGCCAGGCATTGATCTGGTTGCAGCGCGACGGCGACCCCGACGTTCGCGAGCATGTACTGGGTTTGATGATGGACGGCGGCATGATCCCTGGCCCACACCGCTGGTCGCCAAGTATTGCAACCAGCATGAGCCTGGTGGCTGCCGGGCTTGGTGTGTCGTTCAAAACGCCGCATCAGGTGGTGCCCGGTGATCCGCCCGGCGTCGTGTGGCGCCCGTTTGCCGGAGTGTCCTATCCTGTGCCCACGGTATTGGTCTGGCTTCGGAACGACGCCTCGCCCCTGACCACTCAGCTGGTGGCCCATGCTAGGTTGCACGTGGCTAAGCCAGCGTAGGCAATGCCTCCCGAGGCGCCAGTCAGCCCTCCAGCTCACCTCGCCGGAACCGTAATTCCCGCAGGGCACCTCGGAGCGGCGACCCGGTGAACGGTAGGTCCTCCAACTTGACCTTTCCAGAAGCTGACAGGGCCAATGCATTGACCGTGGTGGCAGCGCGTTGTGGCAAGCCGAGGGCCGCGGCAAAATCGGCCCAGTGCTTCGCCTTGAGGTTTTTGGTTTTCCCGGACACCGGCAACGCGAGCGAGTCGTCTCCGTACAGCAAGGTGCATGGAATGTCGTATATCGGAGCCATGACGAATCCTCCCTGCCGGCCCCCGAGGATCGATAGATTCTTGGCATGGAGGTCGCCGTTCCCGGTCAGCCAAGCAAAGACAAACTGCAGGTACAGATTGCGGCTCGCCACGAGTGGGGCTTTGCACCGCCCGGCCAGCGCAGCAGAGACGTCCTCCGATGTCACCGAATACTTGGAAGCCGGTGGCAGGCCCATGACCTGGGCTCCGTCCTCCATGGGCAAGCGCACCCAGATGTGGTCCTTGTCCCGGACACGGTCGAAGCGTTCCACTAGCAACCCAGGCAACCCGTGCATGTCGGTGATGATGCGGCTCTTCGCTACAGGGATCTTGAGGTCCTTGGCGGCGGAGAGATGCACCGCTTCATTCGCTAGCAAGTGTGCATGGTTGGGCGGGTCGAGTTTGAGTAGGTACCGTTGACCTCTGAGTGACAGCGGCGTGGTCAGCATGGAGGCGCTTGCCTTGTCTTGGATGCCGGGGATGGCATGGCGGTCCACTGCGCTGGCAAGTGCTGCGAAGTCCAGTTCCTCGGGCCTGGACGTGTCGGCCAGGGGTGCCGGTTCCACTGGAATTTCGCCGGCAGGGACCACTTGGACGTCCCCGGGGGCATCGGCTCCGACTGCGAGCAGGAGGGTGAGTTCGTCGTCTAGGCTGGTTTTGGTGGCGTCCCTGAGCACGCTAAGCCGGTGCCCCTCGGGGAGCAGGCCGGCGAAGAACGGCGGAAGAGCACCGGCGGGAGTCTCCACGGAAATCTCCGTCAAGGGCAAGGAACTGGCAACGGCGGGCCGGCCGGAAGCCAGGTACTCCGCCACGTAGGAAAAACTGACCCCGCCCTGGTCAGTGCGGGCAAGCCGGCCCGCCAGGACACCGCCTTTGTGAACGTCCGCTGCACGGACGAACTTCAACTCCTGAAAGTCCTCGACCATTAGCCCGCCGCCATGTGCAGGCCTACGGCGTTCGCTACTGCCACGACGGCCCCTAGCGAAGGATTTCCGGTGGCCGTCTCAATCGCCCGCACGGTCCTTTCGGAGGTCCCGGCAAGGTCGGCAAGGTCTGCTTGCGTGATTCCGGCCTCTTTGCGTGCATTCCGTATGGTGGCCGCAATGGCCGCTAGGTCTTCCAAGAGTCTCCGATGATCCGGCACGATGTTGCCGATTTGGCTATTTCTTAGATTCATTCTGAACCAACATGCCAAAATCGGCAAGATGCTGCCGAAAGTGATGATTTAGGCTGCTATGGGACCGCAAAAGCGCCGTTTCGGCAAGATCCTGCCGATTTCTACATGAAGATTGGATCGCGGAAACGCCAACCAGCTACGTCCCCGCGAGCCATTCCGGCTCGAAGTCCGGATGGTCCGAGTAGGGCAGCGCGAGGGCATTCAACGATTTCGTGGTCCATTCGATCGATTCCGGGATCCACTGCGGGGTATCCCCAAGCGTGCCGCGAACCATCGTGGCCAGGGCCGTCTGCCGTGCGGATTCCACGATGCTGAGCAGCCTTCTCTTGGATTCGCATTCCAGGAGAAGGCGTCGCTCGTACCATTTGCCCGCTTCGGAGACGGAACGGTCGCCCAGCAGTTTCCGCGCCGCAGCCTCATCCTCATTCAGGCGGTCAGAGAGGAAATCGACGATATCCACAAATTGAGCGTACGCGCCCCCCGCGGCCGCGGAAATGCCTGCTACCGCTAAGCGGGGTCCGCTTGCTTTTCGCGCTGGCGCTCGACGGCGGCTGTGGCCCCGGGGGCCGAAGCGGCGGCCGCGGCTCGGGCTGAAGCCGGGACGGGCGCAGCGGCAACCGGGATGTTGACGTGGGGGAGGACAGCGGCGTGCGGGAGGGCGTTGAAGTGGCTCCGGGACATGCCACCGAATTCGTAGGCCGTCTCGGCGTGCTCGGACAAGTCCACCCCGGCGAGCTCCGCCTCGTGGCTGACCCGGAAACCAACGGTCTTGTGGATGACAAGGCCAATGATTGCCGTCATGATTCCGGACACTGCAAGGGTGACAAGTATGGCGACGATCTGCGCCACGAGCTGCTGGAGTCCGCCGCCGTAGAACAATCCTCCACCCTTGCCGTTCACCGGCAGCGCGATGAATCCGAGGGCGAGCGTTCCGACAAGCCCGCCACCGAGGTGGACGCCCACGACGTCGAGGGAGTCGTCGAAGCCGAACTTGTGTTTCAGGTCGACAAACACGGCGCAGGCAGCTCCAGCTACCAGTCCCAGGCCAAGGGCTGCGGCGGGAGCCACGTTGGCACAGGCCGGAGTAATAGCCACGAGGCCGGCAACGACGCCGGATGCGGCACCCAAGGATGTGGGGTGGCCGTGCCGGATCTTCTCGGTGACCAACCAGCTGAGCATGGCCCCCGCTGGGGCAACAAGGGTGTTGACCCAGATCAAGCCGGCCTGCGCCGACGTCGTGGCCGCGCCGGCGTTGAAGCCGAACCAGCCGAACCACAGGAGGCCGGCGCCAAGCATGATGAAGGGGAGGTTGTGCGGGCGGTGGTTCGGGTCTTTTCCAAAGCCGTGGCGCTTGCCCAGAATCAATGCCAGGACAAACGCGGCGGCGCCGGAGCTGATTTCCACCACTGTGCCACCGGCGAAGTCGATCACCTGGCCGAAGACCGAACTGATGGCTCCGCCGGGGCTCAAGAGTCCGCCGCCCCAGACCATGAAAGCCAAGGGGCAGTACACGAGGGTGATCCAGATGGGGACGAAGATGACCCAGGAAGTGAATTTGGCGCGATCGGCAATGGCGCCGCTGATCAGGGCCACGGTGACGATAGCGAAGGTAGCGCTGAAGCCGAGCTTGATGAGATCGGTGGAACCGACCAGGTCCGCCGAGCCGAAGCTGCTGAACGGATTGCCGAATATCCCCAGGACACTCTTCCCGCTGATCATCGAGTAGCCCCACAGGATCCACACGGCGCCTACGATGCCGGCGGAGATGAAGCTCATCATGATCATGTTGAGGGAGGCCTTGGCCCGGGTCATGCCACTGTAGAAGAGGCCGAGTGCCGGGGTCATGAGCAGTGCAAGTGCCGCCGACACCATCACCCAAACGTTTTCCGCAGTGATATTCACGTGCGCTTCCCTTCTGATCGGAATGCCGTAGCAGGGCCGCCGCAGCGTCGCCCCGTTCTTCCCCCGCCCAATATTTCCGGTCCCGTGTTTCAAGCAATGCGAGGAAAAATTGCGGGGACGTTACATAACTTGGCTTGGCGTGAAGAACGCATGACGGGAGTGTTTCGGGAATGTTAACTCCGCCTCCGCACGGTCGCGAGGCCGCCCGGAGCGGGCACCCAGGATCCCCGTGATTCCGCGGAATACAGGGCGGAAGAAGGTGAAAACCTTCCACGCGGACGGAAAGACGGACATTTCTTCCACGTGAACGGCGACTCACCGCCCCCAAAAGGGATGTTTCAGCCGAACGCTGGCGCGTCACGGCCACCGCGCGCACACTTAGCCTGTGAAGCCGTTTCTCCTGCTCGCGTCTCGTGCCGAAGACGCCGCCGCCGAGGAAGAGTACCAGGCGTATCTTCGTTTTGGAGGGCTCGCTCCCGAGCAGCTGCAACGCATCCGAATGGAGGCGGCGCCTCTCCCGCCGTTCGAGCTCTCCGACTATTCAGGCGTGATTGTGGGTGGCAGCCCCTTCACTTCGAGCGATCCACCAGAGCACAAGAGCCTGGTACAGAAACGGGTGGAGAAGGAACTCGCGCAGCTGCTGGACAGGATTGTTGCCGCCGACTTTCCCTTTCTGGGGGCCTGCTATGGGGTCGGAACCCTGGGGCTTCACCAGGGGGCGGTTATCGACCGTACCTACGGTGAAGGACTCGGCGGGGTAACCATCAAACTCACAGCGGAGGGCCTCCAAGACCCGCTCCTTCAAGGCATGTCCGAGCGCTTTGTCGCCTTTACGGGCCATAAGGAAGCCTGCACGGTCCTGCCTGGGAACGCGGTGCTACTCGCCGGTTCGGCCGCTTGCCCGGTACAGATGTTCCGGGTCAAGAGGAACCTTTACGCCACACAGTTCCATCCGGAGCTCGACGCCGAGGGGCTCGTCACCCGGATCGACACTTACCGCTACGCAGGATACTTCCCGCCAGATGCCGCGGAACAGCTGATGGCGGATGCCCGCAAGTTCAGGGCGACCGAACCGATGAAGATCCTCAAGAACTTTGTCCGCCGATACTCCATTCCTCAATAACGTCGGAGGGATGAAGCACAATGGGCGCATGACCTTTGCAAACGTGGGAAGTCTCGGCACGAAACCCGGCCAACGCGACGCCGTCGTCGCTATCCTGCTCAGACCGAAACCGGAGCTCCGGGGCGCGGGCTGCTTGCTCTACGAGGTGGGCGTCAACGAAGAATCACCGGACACCGTCTTTGTCTGCGAGCTGTGGGAATCGGCTGAAGCGCACCAAGGATCGCTGCAGCTGGACACCGTCCGGGCCGCCATAGCTGAGGCAATGCCGATGCTGTCCGGAGAGATGGGCGGCACCCGCTTCACAGTATTGGGCTCACCGATCCGCGTCGCCTGATATTCACCCAGGCGACACGTTGCTGACGGACAGAATTTTCATAGCTCTTACATAGCTGCAGTAGCTACGGTTGCTTCATTATGGAAGAGCAAGAGCCCCGTCGTCCCGGCCAAGGGTCCGGACGAAAGAGAAGTCGGTGGAACCGCTGGAGTCCCCGCCGACGTCGATCGGCCTTGCTGACAGCCTTCGCGGCCATTCTGGCCCTGACCCTGACGGCCACGGTCTATTCAGCTGCGCACGCCCGCTCCGCTTCCGATTTCGTCTCGGCCCCGACGGCTCCCGCGGATGGCCCGGCGGCGGCCGAGCCAACGACGGCGGCAACCCCGACGACGGCGGCTGCCGCTCCCACCCCGGCTACCGCTGCTACCCCGGTGGCCCCTGCTACCCCCGTGGCCGCCGCACCAGCCCCGACGGCGGCAGGAACTGTGACCCCCGCGCTTGATGCCCAAATCAATGCGATCATCGACGCCAACAACGGGTACCAGATCGGCGTCGCACTGATTGATCTGTCTGATGGATCGACGCACCAATACGGGGTTCAGGAGCCGTTCGAGGCAGCAAGCACTGCCAAGGTCCTGTCGGCTGTTGCGTACTACCACCTCGTCGAAACAGGCGCAGCGTCCCTCGACGATCCCTTGGGGGACTACACCTCCGGGTTCCAAATCAAGGAAATGATCCAGGATAGCGACAACGATTCGTGGTCCTTGATCATGGACACCATAGGCCACCCGGAGTTGCAGGCTTACGCCACGTCGATCGGGATCAGCTATGACCCGGAGAACAACACCCTGACTCCAGGCGAAATGGCCAGCATCATGGCTGGCCTCTATAACGGGAAGCTCTTGGACCAACAGGACACAGCGCAGTTGTTGTCCTACATGCAGAACACCAACTACGAATCACTCATCCCCGCCGCAGTGCCGGCCGGAATCACTGTTTTCCATAAGTACGGACTGCTCGACGACGAACTCCACGACGCCAGCATCCTCACCAACGGGACCAACTCCTACGCGTTCGTGGTCTACACCAAGGGCCAGGACGAGAGTGATATCCCCGCCCGCACCGACATCTTCCACCAGCTCACCCAGGCTGTGGTAGGCGGCCTGTTCTAGAAGGACTTGGCCATACCTTCAGAACAACGACGCCGGCCGTGCAGTCAGACTGACTGTACGGCCGGCGTCGTTGTTCCCTTTGGGCGCTGAGCGCCTGTCGCGATGCTTGCTATAGATACCTCCCTTCTACATAGGATCCGGCCAATTGCCGATGATTCGGCCGGTTGATGTCTTCGTGGCACAGATTGCGTCTTGCATGGTCTTCTCCTGACTGAAACTTGGTCTTGCGCTGTTTAGCGCAGGTGGTCGTGCCTGCCATGAGGCAGGGGCGACCTGTTCAATCGGGAGTTGACCCCGGGTCGAATGCAGGTTCGGCTGCGGGGGCTTGCCCGCCATCGGGGACGGGGGCGGTGTGGAAGGGCGGTGCCAGTGCACGCTGTTCCGGGAGGTCTGCCGCGCCGTAGGCGGCCGAGCCGCCCTGCGATTCCGGCGTCGAGCCAGACTCTTGTTGGGGCGCGGCCGGAGGGACCTGTTTGCCGGGCGGAGGGCCTCCCGGAACCGGCGACATTTCCGTCGTCGCGAGCATTGCCGGGGGCAGGACAACAAGATCGGCCAGAAGGAATCCGGGGATGCTTGGGCTCGTTGCTGTTCCGCGTCCGGCGGCCGGCGAAAGCGTGCCGGTACGGAGGGATGTGGGATCAGCCGCCGCGAGTTCGCCGGCTTCGGCCAGAGCCCTCAACGGAACGGCCGGGACTGCGCCGATTGGAAGGCCTCTTCCCGGAGGGTCCAGGACACCAGGCAATGGCGGCAACGGCGGCAAGGCCGGCACTGAAGGCAGTTGCGGTACCGAAGGCAGCCCGGGCAATGCCGGAATTGTGCCGACCGCCGTATCAACCAAGGAACTCGTGGGATCGGTGAGCCCGGTGACAAGAGGAGCCACCGTAGAGCCCGACAGCTGGTTGAACACGGTTCCGGGAAGGGCAGTCACCTGCGTCGGACTTGGAATGACGGACGACAGGCCATGAGCCACGGGCCCGATCGGATCGGGCAAGGGGGCCGGGGACAGCGAAACCGACGACAGCGGAACGGTCGTAACTGTGGAAACTGCGGGCACGGCCGGGATCGCCGGCAGGACGTTTGTGGCTTGCGAAGGACCTGCGAGCCAAAGCGACCATGCCAATGCGCCGAAAACGGCAAGAAGGACAGGGCGTACCACGGATAAGCCATGGCGCCCCAGAGACCCGGCCAAACACTCCACCTCCCCAGTGCGGTGTTTGGATATTAAGCTACGCCCGTCCGGGGCGGCAGTCCATAGCTAAGCAAGCTTAGCGCCCGAATTCGGGAAGCACGGTCAGGTGGACCGCGGCGTCGACATCGGGCCGCAGATCCCGGTCCTGGACGTCGGCGGGCAACGAAAGCCCGGCGTCGAAGGCCTTTCGGAACCGTGGACTCGCGAATTCTTCCCATGTCCTGCCCTGCAGTCTGAGCGCCCGCGACGCGCAAAGGAGTTCGATGCCAACCACCGTTGAAAGAGCCCGCACGGTGGAATCCATGTGGGAGCTGGCCACGCTCGCGAAACTGGCATCTTCCTCGGCGCCCAGCGAGAGGACCACCGTTTGCAGGCTCACGGGCTGTGCATTGGCTCGGATTCGGCCCACCGCTGCCGCCGCCACGTATTCCAGCATCATGACGCCGGACTGGCCAGCGTCGTCGCCCGCAAGGAATCGGTGGAGCCCGGTGTACGCAGGATCGCACAACAGGCTGATCCTCCGAAGGTTCGTTGCGCACGCGGCGCCGATGGCCAATTGCAGGGCATCCACGCGGCGGGCGAGGCTGGTCATCTGGAACAGGCCGTGATGGGCTACTCCATTGCTGCCATCCTCCGCGGAACCGTACACCAGCGGGTTTTCATGACCGGCCACCACCAAACGCTCCAAAAGAGTGCCGAGCGCATCCAGCTCCTCCACCACTGAGCCGAGGGCCTGCGGCAGGGTGCGCAGGCAGTAGGGGTCCTGGATCCTCGCCGGTTCACCGCTTCCTTCCACGAGGCCGCGAAGCACCCCGGCCATCTCGGTGACTGCAGGCGAATCAGCTGCCCGGGCGACTTCAGGGCTCAATGCCTCGGGATTCCCGGACATTGCCGCGAACGACAGGGCACTCACCGTGGTCAGGTTTTCCACGAGTGTGGAGAGCCTTTGGTGGGCGAGTGCTGCCTGGGCGATCGTGAGCGCGCTGGAGCTGATGAATGGAAGCGCATCTTCGGTGGCCCACGTTTCCAGCGGTGCGGGGACCCGCCTGCCGTCCATCGTGGGGCGCTCGCCGAGGAGGGTGAGCGCCGTTCCCGCCAACGCGGGCAGGTCCGCGGTGCCGATTCCGCCGAATTCGCGCACCTCGGGCAAAGCGTCGGCGTTGAGCATGTCCACAACTGCGTCGGCCACGGACGGGTTGATGCCGGACGATCCCGCAGCAAGCTGGGAGAGCCTGATGACAAGCATCGCCCTGACGGTTTCCCGGTCAAGGACCCGTCCGGCGTCGACGGCGTGGCTGCGCAGGAGGTTCAAGCCGTGAACGTTGAGGTCCTTGTCCCCGGCATCCAGCGCCACCGAGCGGTTGGCCCCGACGCCGGTGGACCGCCCGTAGACGGGACGGGACAGCGCCGTCGCACGAGCGGACCGTTGGGATGCAGCCATCCGTTCAACGGCCGACGGCGCCAGCGTCACCTTTGTCCCGCCACCCGCCACGGCCGCGATGTCGCTCAGGTGCAGCCGTTTGCCGTCGATTTCGATCATGGAAGTGATCCTTCCTCAGATGTGCAGTTGACGTTCCCAACTGGCTCGCAGTTGTTGTCGTTTTGGGGTCCCATAACGACAACAAATGCGTGGGCCCACGCCGCCAGGGTTCCCTGGCCGAGCTTGCGAGGCGAGGGTGGCGGTGGGGACTAGTTGGGGGTGTGGGGTCTGGTTAGTTGGTTTCCGTCATGCTTGGGGCCCCGTGGACAGGGTTCCCTGGCCGAGCTTGCGAGGCTAGGGGGTCCATGGGGATGCGGACGCCGCGTTCGTGGGCGACTTCGATGGCGCGGTCGTAGCC
>NZ_JBFTOG010000010.1:0-124467 GCF_056397865.1 Arthrobacter sp. 05L417 | reverse complement strand
GTCCCACGAAAACCCGGCATACGTGAGCGGGCGTCCGGGTCACCCAACCCCCGCTCACATATCAACGGTCGTGACCAAACCCCCGCTCACATATGCGCCGCACCGGCACGCAGCCACACCCGCAGCGCCCGGCAGCCTTGAGCGGGCGTTCAACGAAAACCCGGCATAAGAGAGCGGGCGTCCGGGTCACCCAACCCCCGCTCACATATCAACGGTCGTGACCAGACCCCCGCTCACGTATGGCCCGGTTTCCGGCACACCCCCGCTCACCCATGCGCCGCACCACCACGCAGCCACACCCGCAGCGCCCGGCAGCACTGAGCGAGCGTCCCGCCGGGACCCGCCATACGTGAGCGGGCGTCGGACCCGGACCCGGTATACGTGTGCGGGCGTCGGGCCGGGAGCCGCCATACGTGAGCGAGCGTTGAGGGGCGGGGAGTTCGCCCGCGGCGGAATTGACCCCCAAAAGCGCCCGAAATAGGGTGAATTTGGTCAAAAAAGCGCGGAAACACGCGGAATTTGCTGGCCGTGTCCTCCCAAGCTGGTAAGTTTTCGAACAGTGGCTCGCATGCATGCCGTGTGTGAGCTCCAAAATCGTAAAGTCCAGGAGGACACAAATGGCTAAGAACCGTAGCGAACTGGTTTCCGAGGTAGCTGGCAAGGCTGGCACCAGCCAGGCTGCAGTCAACTCCGTGCTCGATGCCCTGTTCGAAGTTTTCGAGACTTCCGTCGCCGCTGGCGAGAAGATCACCATCCCGGGTTGGCTTGCCATCGAGCGCACCGACCGCGCAGCCCGCACGGGCCGCAACCCGCAGACCGGCGAGACCATCCAGATCGCCGCTGGCCACAGCGTCAAGCTGACCGCTGGCTCCAAGCTGAAGGCAGCTGTCGCCAAGAAGTAAGACACTTCGGCGAACGCCTTAGAAAGGCGGCAACCTGCGGGTTGCCGCCTTTCTGCGTTAATCCTCCCGATTCGCCGCGCTGCCGAGGTTAGCGGACAATGGATAGGTGCCATCAGCCAAAACTCCCGCCACTGCCCCCTCGCCCGCTTCCAAGCCGGGAACGAAGGCAGGCGCTGCCGTGGAGGGGATCTCCCTACCGTGGCAGCTTGCGGGCTTCGCTGCACTCCTCTTGGCTCTCGCTGGCGCCCTGATCTTCTCCGGCGCCTCGGCCGCGCGCCAGGTCTCTGATCCAGGGGCCTTGGTCCGCTGGGGACTGCCCGTCGCCAAAGCGATTCACAACGTGTCCTTGGCGACTGTGATCGGCGGGCTGATCTTCGCCGTCGTCATCCTTCCCAAGCACGTATCCCGCTCCAGGGACGACGACGCCCCGGAACACCCCGCGTTCACCCGTGCTTTGGCCGTAGCGGCGGCAGCGGGCGCAGCCTGGACGCTCTCCGCCGTCGCGGTCCTCGTGCTGACGTACGCGGATGTGGCCGGCCAGAGCCTCTCCGGGGACGCGCAGTTCACTGCTTCCCTCGTCTATTTCATGACGGATATCCAGACGGGCCAGGCATGGCTCGCCGTGACGATCATCGCCGCGATTGTCACGACCGCGCTGTTCGGCGTCCGATCATTGGCGGGACTCGCGCTGACGCTCGTCTTGGCCCTGGGCGGACTGGTGCCGAGCGCACTCATCGGCCACTCCGCGAGTTCCAGCGACCATGAGGGCGCCATCAATTCGCTCGGCCTTCACCTGGTGGGCGTGTCCACCTGGGTGGGCGGCATCATCATGCTTGCGGTTCTCTCGGGCCTCCTGCGGGGTTCCAAGGCAACAGGCACCAGGGACATCACGGAGCAGACGCTCCGCCGGTTCTCAGCATTGGCAGGCTTTGCCTTCGTGCTCGTCTTCGCTTCGGGCGTCGTCAACGCGAGCATTCGTGTCACCAGCTTTTCGGCCTTGGTCGGCACCCCCTATGGGCAGATCATCCTGGCGAAGGCGTTGGCCACTGTTGTCCTAGGCGGCATCGGTTTCATGCACCGCCAGTGGGTGATCCCGCAGCTGGGCCGCAAGTCGATGACCACGCGCCGCGTGCTGTGGCAGCTGGTGTTGGTTGAACTTCTGGTGATGGGCGCGACGTCGGGACTCGCCGTCGCGCTGGCCAGTTCGGCACCGCCGCTGCCCACCACCTACGCGCCCGACGCCTCGCCCGCCTTCATCCTGTCCGGTTACGAGCTGCCGCCCGAACTGACGCCCGCGCGCTGGTTGACCGAGTGGCGCTTCGACTGGCTTTGGGTGGCTGTGGCCCTCTTCGGCGCGGCGAGCTACATCCTTGGCGTGGTCAAGGTCCGCCGCCGCGGTGACTCCTGGTCGTGGTTCCGTGCCGTGAACTGGATGATCGGCCTGCTGGTCCTGACTTACATCACGTCTGGACCGCCGTCGGTCTACGGCCGCATACTGTTCTCCGCCCATATGGTGGACCACATGGCGTTGACCATGGTGGCGCCGCTGTTCCTTGTCCTGGGTTCTCCGGTGACGTTGGCATTGCGGGCCCTGCCGTCGCGCGGCGAGGGATCACGCGGGGACGGCTCCCGTGGCCTTCGTGAATGGCTCCTGGTGTTTGTGCACTCGAAGTTCTCCCAAGTGGTGACCCACCCGCTCTTCGCAGCGGCGAACTTTGCCGGTTCGATCGTCCTGTTCTACTTCTCGGACGCGTTCGGCTGGGCAATGCGTGAGCACGTGGGCCATGAACTGATGAACCTGCATTTCCTGCTCACCGGCTACATCTTCGTCCTCACCATGATCGGCACGGACCCACTGCCGCGTCGTGCGCCCTACCCCATGCGCTTGCTTCTCTTGCTCGCCACGATGGGCTTCCACGCGTTCTTCGGCGTGTCCATTATGGGAGGCACCGGACTGCTCGCTGCCGATTACTTCGGCAACCTCGGCCGGACCTGGGGACAATCGGCTTTGCTGGACCAGCAGACAGGCGGCGCCGTGGCCTGGGGAATCGGCGAAGTTCCCACCTTGCTGGTGGCGATCGGCGTCGCGGTCATGTGGTCGCGTTCGGATGAGCGCGAGACCAAACGCACCGACCGGGCGGCGGACAGGAATAACGACGCCGACCTTAATGCTTACAACGATATGTTTGCGCGGCTTGCAGACCGCGATGCCAAACTGGCTGATCGGGACTCCAAGCAGCCCGAAAGCAAGACCAACCTGGAAGGACGCTGATGAGCGAAACCGTACGCACCCAACTGCGTGTCCGCGCCTCTGAACTGGTGGGCCGTGGCTGGCTCAACACCGGTGGGAAGACCCTGGACCTGGAAGCGCTGCGCGGCAAGATCGTGCTGCTGGACTTCTGGACGTTCTGCTGCATCAACTGCCTGCATGTCCTGGATGAGCTGCGCCCGCTCGAGGAAAAGTACTCCGACGTCCTGGTGACGGTCGGCGTGCACTCTCCCAAGTTCGAACACGAAGCCGATCCCGTGGCCCTCGCATCCGCCGTGGAGCGTTACGAAATCCACCACCCCGTCCTGGACGACCCCGAGCTCGCCACGTGGAAGGCCTACACGGCCCGCGCCTGGCCGACCCTGGTGGTTGTGGACCCTGAGGGCTACATCGTGGCGCACCTTTCCGGTGAGGGCCACGCAGACGGCCTTGCGGTGCTCCTCGAGGAGCTCGTGGCCGAGCACGAAGCCAAGGGGACCCTCCACCGCGGTGACGGCCCCTACGTGGCTCCCGTCCCGACGTCGGGCACCCTGCGCTTCCCCGGCAAGGCGACCCAGCTGGACAACGGCAATTACCTAGTGGTCGATTCCGGCCACCACCGACTGGTGGAACTTCGTCCCGACCTTGAGACGGTGGAACGCGTCATCGGTTCCGGAACGAAAGGGTACCTGGACGGCGCGGCGGAAATTGCCCAGTTCAACGAGCCGCAAGGCGTGGCGGTGCTCCCGTCGTCGCTCGCCTGGCAGCTTGGCTACGAAGCAGTGGTCGCGGACACCGTGAACCACCGCCTCCGGGGTGTCACGCTCAGCTCGGGTTATGTGCAGACAGTTGCCGGCAACGGCGTCCAGCGCCTGCTCGACGCCGGTCCGGCCCGGGTTACGGAAAGCGGTGCCGGCGTTTGGGCTGAACACCACGACGCCGGTCCGGCCGACTTCGCGGCCGACGCACTCGACGTCGGGGTACTGGGTGCCGGGACCGGAGTGTCCCTTTCCTCGCCGTGGGACGTCGTGTGGAGCGAGAAGCTGCAGCGCGTTGTCATCGCGATGGCCGGCACGCACCAGATCTTCGCCTTCGAGCCCCTCTCTGGCGAGGTGTCCATCCTGGCTGGCTCGGGCCTCGAAGGTTTGCTTGACGGCCCCGCCGAGGAAGCCTGGTTCGCCCAGCCTTCCGGCTTGGCCGTGGATGCGGACGACAACATCTGGGTGGCCGACTCCGAGACCTCGGCATTGCGCCGCCTGGTCCTTGGCGAAACCGGCGTGACCGTAGAGTCGGCCGTAGGCAAGGGCCTGTTCGATTTCGGCTTCCGGGACGGCGAAGCCACTGAAGCCCGCCTGCAGCACCCTCTTGGCGTAACGGTTCTCCCCGATGGCTCGGTGGCCGTCGCAGACACCTACAACGGTGCCGTGCGGCGCTACGATCCCGCGGCTAAGGCCGTGTCCACCCTGGCGAGGGGACTCGCAGAGCCGAGCGACGTCGTCGTGGTCTACCCGGAAGGCGGCGAACCGCTGCTGGTGGTGGTCGAATCCAACAAGCACCAGCTCGTCCTGGTTCCCATCCCCAAGGAAGCCCAGCAGGTAGACGAGGGCGCCTCCCAGACGCAGCGGCCCAAGAGTCCGGTGGCGCCGGGGAACCTGGAACTCACCGTGCGCTTCACGGCCCCCACCGGACAGAAGCTCGACGACCGCTGGGGCGACCCTACGCAACTGAAGATTTCGTCGACCCCGCCCGAGCTGCTGCTTTCCGGCGGTGGCACCTCCGTAGGGCTGCTGCGGAACCTCGAGCTGTCCTCGGACGTGCCTGAGGGAATCCTCCACATTACGGCCCGCGCGGCTGCGTGCGATGGCCCGGAGACCGAGGACGGCGAAATCCCGGATCACGCCGCGTGCCACCTCTACCAGCAGGACTGGGGCATCCCGGTGGTTTTGCAGGCAGACGGCGACTCCGAGCTGGTGCTCGACCTGCGCGGGATGGACTAGGCGGGGCTGGCTGGACCGGGCTTTAGCCGTCGAAGCTAGAAGCTCACCAGCGGGGTGACCGTGATGGTGTCCGCCCCTATGTCCAGACGTGTGGTGAAGCTGAAGTCGTGAACGGCGCTGAGGTCGCCGACCAGCCCGCTGAAGAGGTCGATTTCGCGGGCTGTTACCTTGGCTTTGCCGTTGAGGGGCGCCACGACCCACTGTCCGTTAAAGGGGTCGATACTGACCTTGGGATATTCCGTGATTTCCCATTTGATGGTGCCGTCCACCACCCGGCTATTGGTGACATGGTAGAACGGGCAGTCGGGCTGGAGCTTTTGCTGCTTGGTGGCGTCAGCGGCGCAGGTGTCCAGGAATTCCTTGACCTTGTCGCTCACCACCTTGATCATGGCGTCCGTTGGCCTGGTCAGAAGGTTGACGGGTGCCTGAGGCAGGGCGCCGGTGGTCACCGAGGTGCTGGTAGCCGGCGCCGAGAAATATTTGCCGGTGAGGCTGGCTTCGTACTGGCCGGGGTAAAACACCGCGAAGCTGTTGCGGCCATTGGGCAAGTTCACCGGGACGCCATTCAGGGTGGCCTCGTTGGCATTCACCACGGTGACCTCGATCGTCGGCAAGGATGACGGCACGAAGGACCATTTGCCGAAGAACAGCCACTCGGTGCCCGTCCGTTCAAGCAGAAAGTCCGAGTGCAGGGCCTTGCCGTCAATCTGGTAGTCCATGGGGACTGTCACCCGGTTGCCGCCACGGGATTCGGCGTTGCCGAGCTTGATATCGGTGATCTTCGACGCCGCCGTCTGCAGGGCCGTACCGTCCAGCATCGCGGCATTGGCGTTGGGTACTGACGCGTGCAGGAGCCCAAGGGCTTCCCCGCCGTGTCCCTGCTGGAGAGCCGCGATGTAATCGCGCACTTGCTGCTGCGGGCTCGCTATGGAGTTGCTCACTAGGTTGATGGAAACGATCGCAGCGGCCACGGCAAGCATCAGACCGAGCAGCCACCCGGCCGCGGTCTTGACCAACGCTTGACTCAACTGCACGCCCTTTACGTTACCCGCCGGTTCCGCAATACCCCGGCATCCTTCCTCTCACGTGACGTCTGAACATGCTTTCGGAAGGGGCCCGACGGCGGGCGGCGGCTCCGCGTTAGCGGCGCCGACGCGATGAGGTTCCGAACACGCCGCGGAGCAATTCCCGGCCGAGCTGCGTGCCGAAGGACCGTGCCATGCTCTTGATTCCGCCGCCGAGCGCACCACCCAGGACGCCCGCGAGGTCGCCCATCATGCCGTCCCCGCCTTGCTGCGGAACAGGTGCCGGTGCGTCGGCAGGTGCTGGTGCGGGGGGCCACTCTTCGGGGGCGGAGCCTGGCAGCGGACGGCTGCTGGGACGGCCAAGGATCTCTTCCTCGATCCTGCGGGCGTCGGCGTCAACGGCATTGGGGTCAAGGGAAGCAGGTACCGGCGGCTGACCCGGCGCTGCGTCTCCGGTGGCGGGTGCGGTGCCTTTGCCGGTCAGTTTCTCGTAAGCCGAAATGTTGTCCACCGCCGTGCCGTACTTCGGCAGCAGTGAGGAAGCGCCGATGGTGCTGCGGATCAGCTCGTCCGTGCTTGGTCCCATCACGGATTCGGGCGCGCGCAGCTTCGTCAGCGCCACGGGCGTTGGCGCGCCCTTTTCGTTCATGACGGTAATGACCGCTTCGCCTATACCAGCGGAGGTGAGGGTTTCCTCAAGGTCGTAGTCGCTCACCGGGAACGTGGACACGGTGGCCTTGAGGGCTTTGGCGTCCTCCGGGGTGAACGCGCGCAGGGCGTGCTGGACCCGGTTGGCAAGCTGGCCGAGGACGGCGGCAGGGACATCCTTCGGCGTCTGGGTGACAAAAAATATTCCGACGCCCTTGGACCGGATGAGTCGCACCGTGGTGGTGATGGCTTCGAGGAAGGCCTTGGATGCATCCGTGAAGAGTAAGTGGGCTTCGTCGAGGAAGAACACGAGCTTGGGCTTGTCCAGGTCTCCCGCTTCGGGCAAGTCTTCGAAGAGGTCCGCAAGCAGCCACATCAGGAACGTCGAGAACAGCATGGGTTTGGTCTGGAGCGTGGGAAGTTCGAGGCAACTGATCACCCCGCGGCCGTCGGGGGCTGTGCGGAGAAGTTCCGCGGTGTCGAATTCCGGCTCACCAAAGAACTTCTCCATGCCTTGGGCCTCGAGATTGACGAGTTCGCGCAGGATGACCCCGGCCGTGGCCTTGGACAGTCCGCCGAGGTCTTCGAGTTCCGCTTTGCCCTCATCCGAGGTCAGGAACTGGATGACTGCCCGCAGGTCTTTGAGGTCGATCAGTTCCAGTTTCTTCTGGTCGGCGAAGTGGAAGATCAGCTGAAGGCTGGATTCCTGGGTGTCGTTGAGTTCCATGATGCGCGAGAGCAGGATGGGGCCGAACGAGGTGATCGTCGCGCGGACGGGAACGCCGTTGCCATCCCCGCCCAGCGAGAGAAACTCGACCGGAAAAGCCTTGCCTGACCACTCTTGGCCGAGGCTCGCGGTGCGGGCCGTGAGTTTCTCGCTGGCCGTCGCCGCGGTGGCGAGTCCTGAAAGGTCTCCCTTGATGTCCGCCAGGAAGACGGGGACTCCGGCCGTGGACAGCTGTTCGGCCATCATGTGCAGGGTGACGGTCTTGCCGGTGCCCGTGGCCCCGGCCACCAAGCCGTGCCGGTTCATCATGGACAGCGGCAACCGGACTTGAGCTTCTTTGTGGACTTCGCCGTCGACGATGGCGGCACCTAGCTCGATCGTGGGGCCATCGAGGGTGTATCCCTGCTGGATCGTGGCAAGTTTTTCAGCTGTGGTTTTCTTGGCCATGCGCATAGCCTAGTGGTCCAGGCCCGCGGATTGGCCGAAAACTTTGCAGTACTGGTTTATGCTCGCTTGGCGTACCGGAGGTAGACGACGCCGTTGCCAAAGCGCCGCTCGTCCAACAGCTCAAGCGTCAGGCCCACACCGTTGGGAAGGAATTGTTTCCCGCCTCCGACGACCAGCGGTGTGAGGAAGAGGCAGAACTCGTCCACCAGCCCGGCCTTGATGGCCTGGGCGGCGAGTACGGTGCCACCAATGGACATGTCCTGCTCTGCGGACTCTTTCAGCGCCCGGATGGCTCCGGCGTCGAACTCCCGCTCGAGGCGTGTCCTGGTGGTGGACGGACTCCCCAAACTGGTGGAGTACACGATCTTGTCCGCGGCACGCCAGATCTGCGCGTAGTCCCGCATGACCGGTGGCTCCCCGGAAAGGGTCATGTCCTCCCATGCGGACATGACCTCGTACATTCGCCTGCCGTAGAGGTAGGTGCCGATGGGCCGCTCAAGGTCGTTGACGAAGGCGTGGACTTCTTCGTCCGGCATGCTCCAATCGAACTTTCCTTCGGCATCAGCGGTGTAACCGTCAAGGGACATGATCCCTGCGTAGATCAGTTTTGCCATGCACAGACGGTACACACTCGCGACGGCAACGGTATAGTGCCCGGATGGATGACAAAGCGGTTCTGCTCAAATATCTGCGCGCCCGTCGCGGCGAGCTCCTCGCCAAGCTTGACGGACTCGACGAGTACGACGTCCGCCGGCCTATGACCCCTACCGGCACCAACCTCCTGGGACTGGTCAAGCACGTGGCGAGCGTGGAGCTTGGGTACTTCGGGGAGGTCTTTGGCCGGCCCAGCGGCCGGGAATTACCGTGGTTTGCCGACGACGCCGAAGCCGATGCGGACCTGTGGGTTCCTCCGGGGGAGAGCAGGGAAGAGATCATCGAACTGCACCGCTACTCAGCCGAGCACAGCGATGCAACCATCGAGTCGCTCCCACTCGACGCTCCCGGGGAAGTGCCGTGGTGGCCTGAAGAACGCCGACACGTGACGCTTCACCAGATCCTGGTGCACATGTGCGTCGAGACAGCCCAGCACTTGGGGCATGCCGACATACTTCGCGAGCTCATCGACGGTTCGGCGGGAAAAGGTCCCGGGGACCCGAACTTGTCACAGCGAAGCACCGAAGAATGGGCCGCCCACTGGGCACGGATCGAAGCCGCGGCGCGCCAGGCTGTGGGCTAGGGTCACGCCTGAGCGGACGCCAGGTCCTTCGTGAACGCCAAGTGCTTGATCTCTTCCGGATCGGCGTCGACGTCGAACAGCGGGGCGTAGCCGGTGGCCAGGTACAGGTTCTTGGCTTCGGGCTGCCGCGGACCGGTGGTGAGGTAGATCCGGCGGTAGCCGCGCCGCGCCGCCTCGGCCTCCAGCTCAGCGAGGACCAACCGGGCCAGCCCACGACGCCGGTGCGCCGAATGCGTCCAGATCCGCTTGAGTTCCGCCGTGTGGGAGTCGTAACGGCGGAATGCCCCGCCCGCCACGGTTTCGCCGTTCTCCTGCACGATGAGCAGTGCACCGTGGGGTGCGGCAAACTCGCCGGCCGGGTACCGGTTGAGTTCCTCGGCCGCGCCTCCGCTGCCAAAGAGGTCGCTGTAGCGAGTGGTGTATTCGACGGCGAGTTCGTCCAGGAGCGGCTTGACGCGTGGATCGCGCATGGGCAGGGTCAGGACGGAAAGGCCCGACGACGGCAGGGTTGGCGTTGTTGTCATGGCTTACCTTTCGTGAATTTGCCCAACTAGCTCGCAGTTGTTGTCGTTATGAGGCGTCAAAACGACAACAACTGCGAGCTAGTTGGGTGGATCGTGCTTGGGCGAGGGGCCGCGAGTTCGGCCAGGAGGCGGCGGGCCAGGGCGTCGTTCTCGCGGAACGGTGCTGCGTTGGTTCCGGGCCGTGCGAACGCCCCAGCGCCCCAACCCGAGGTCCATGGTCCGACGGCGAAAAGCCCCGCCTGCCGCACGCCGTCGGCAGCTAGGACTTCGTGCGAACTCGAGACCAACAGCTTACCGGTGGAGTGGGGACCGTCCGAGGTGAGGAGCGACTGTTCGGTGCCCCAACCGGCGTCGTGCAGGTCAGCCAGCGCGGGGTTGGCCGATCGCGCCACCGACGGCGACGGCAAGCGGGCCTCGATGTACGCCGCCGCGTCCACCACCACGGGCGATTGGAAGGAACCGGCCACGAAACGGCCGCTGGCCTCGTCCGGACGCACCCACATGCCCGGTCCCAGGAACTGCAGGAATCCAGCCCGGTGCAGGGCGAGGATTTCCCGCAACCGATGGGGCGGCGGGCCGGAATCCACGAAGCTGAAGAAGCCGTGCCACCAACCATGCACCGCTTGTTGGGAGCGCGAATTGAGCCGCTCCTGCGGGACCAGCCGGCCGAGCTCCATGTACACGCGGAGCAGGGCCGTGAACAAGGCGAGGGTTTCCGAATGGTCGGGACTCGTGCGGAGCTTGAGGTCGCGTTCGATGTAGTTCGCCACCGATCTCTGCACCGCGGCATGGTCCGCGAAGGCGCAACCGCTGAACGGTTGGTCCAGGGCCTCGAGGTCGAGCCGGAGAGTCGGGTCCGGGACGGCCGAGGCCACGAGGTTTTCGCGTTCGCGGCTGTACCAATCCAGGGCATCGAAGCGCGTCGAAAATGCGTCCCAGCCGCCGTGGACGCGTTCCGGATAGCCGGTGAAGAGCTCGCGGTAGTAGGCGTAGCCGGCATCTTTGGCGATGAGCGGCCAAAGCTGCGCGCGGAAATCCACCTCCTCGTGCGCGGCGAGCAGAGATTCCACGGCGCGTGCGGTGAAGTACCGCGGGGCGCCGACGGGTTCCCCGCGCAGGGTGGAGGAGATCTTGGAGTGGTACGGCACTCCGCGCCGGGAGCCTGCCCAGAGCCGCGGTTCGGCGCCGGACGGCACATAGTCCAGGCCGCCGTCGGGCCTGTCTTCGAAGCGGCCGCCACGGCCCTCGAACAAGAGCACCAACAGATCCACGAAAGCCAGCCCCATGCCCGATACCAGGACGTCCTGGCCAGGTGCGATCGCCGAATAGTCGACGTCGGTGGTGTACGACGGCGCCGCGTGGAACCCGCCGTTCCGGGCGGCGAACTCGGCGAGCCGCGCTGATTCCGGTTCGGCACGGGAGTCGGTGTGACCCAGCGAGTACAACACCAGATCCGCCTCCAGCACCCCGCCTGAAGCGAGCTGCACGCGGTATCCCGCTCCGCCGTCGCGCCCTGAAGCAGGATGTTCGACGGCGGTTGCCGTGTCCCGGTGGATCGTCACGGTGACGTCCGGGCCGAGGGCCGTTACGGCCCTGCGGAAGAACCACTCGAGGTACTTGCTCTGGAGCTGGCGGGTCGGAAACGATGCCGGTGTCAGCGCCCGGAGCTGCTCGAGGAGGTGGGCTTCCAACTCCGGGACGTCGCGGATGGAACCGTCCAGCACGCCGGTTGCCCATGTGGCGAGGCCCGGACCGTCAACGGAGGGACCGTCGCAGGCCACGGAGCTGTCGGTGAACATCGTGACGTCCGCTGCCGTGGAGTTGAGCAGCAGTCCCGGGCTCTGGTCATAGCGCCAGATCCTCCCGGAACCGGGTTCGTACGGCTCCACGACGTGGATGGAGAGGGGACGGTCGAAGAGGCCGGGCCTGTTGGCTGCGAGCCGTTCGAGGATGCCGGCTGAGCGCGGACCACCGCCAATGAACACGATGGTGGGGGCGAAGGACGGCATGGCAACTCCTGTTGGCGGTGGCTGGTGGTACCCGAGCCTAGGGACGTGGCGGGGCCTTGGTCGAGGCGTTGGTAACGGCCGTTCACTACACGTCACGGCGCGTCAACAAGCGCAAAGAACCGACTCATATGGCTCCCTATGAAGCCGCGCGAAGCGCCATGAAGCCCCGCGAAGCGCCATTAAGCCCCGTGAAGAAGTGCAAAAATCCGCCTTGCAGCCGCTTCGGGAGCGCCCCTAGATTGGCAGCCATCCCATAAAACAAGCGATACGAAGCGAGGTGGCGCATGAGTTCAGCAGCAACCACAGTGGCGCAGTCCGCACAGCAATCTGCACCGGAACCGGCGCCTGCCAGCGCCGTCGCGAAAAGCCCGACGGCGGCTACCGCCCAGGGTGCCGCCGCCGAGGATGCCGCCGCTCGGCGCGCAGCCGACTACTCCGGCTACAAACTCGTCCCGGCACGGCATCCATGGCGCTGGGTGGGCACCGTTGTGGTGGCTCTTGGCGTCGTCGCGGTCGCCTGGTCCCTCGCGACGAATCCGCGCTGGGAATGGGGCGTGGTAGCGCAATGGTTCACCGCGCAGTCCGTGGTTAACGGCCTCGTGGAGACCCTCAAGCTGACGGCCATCTCCGGCGCGCTCGGCTTTGTCCTCGGCTTCATCCTGGCCCTCATGAGGCTCTCGGCATCGCCGTTGCTGTTCTCGGTGTCCTGGACGTTCTCTTGGATCTTCCGCTCCACGCCGTTGTTGGTCCAGATGCTGCTTTGGTACAACCTGGGCTACCTCTACGAGAAAATCAGCTTGGGCATCCCCTTCACGGATATCCGCTTCTTCGAGGTCCAGACCACCACGCTCATCAGCCAATTCGCGGCGGCCGTCCTGGGCCTGACCCTCAACCAGGCGGCGTACTCGGCGGAGATCATCCGCGGCGGCATTCTCTCGGTGGACCAAGGCCAGCTCGAAGCAGCCGCTGCCCTGGGCATTCCGGCATGGCGACGCTCCACCAGGATCGTGTTGCCACAGGCCATGCGGGCCATTCTGCCTACCGCTTTCAACGAGATCATCGGCCTGGTCAAGGGCACCTCGATTGTCTACGTCCTGGCTTATTCCGAGCTGTTCTACACCGTGCAGGTCATCTACAACCGCACCCAACAGGTCCTTCCGCTGCTCCTCGTAGCGACGCTCTGGTACGTGGCTATTACCTCGGTCCTGAGCGTGTTCCAGTACTACATCGAGCGGCATTACTCGAAGGGCGCCGTCCGCAACCTGCCGCTCACTCCACTGCAGAAGGCAAGGAAGTTCTTTGCCACCCACGCACCCGTGAATTTTGACCGAGCGAACCTTGACCGAGCGAAGGACGCCCGATGAGTACCGCTGCAACCCGCGGCCACGTGGAAATCACTAACGTCCGCAAGATCTTTGGAGGAACGGAAGTCCTCAAGGGTGTGTCCCTGACGGTGCCGCCAGGCGGCGTCGCAGTGATCGTGGGACCCTCCGGCTCGGGGAAGTCCACGCTTCTGCGGACCATTAACCACTTGGAAAAGGTGGACGGCGGGTACATCACCATCGACGGCCAGTTGGTGGGGTACCAGGTCCGCGGGAACAAGCTGCACGAACTGCGCGAAAAGGACATCCTCAAGCAACGCACGGACATCGGCATGGTGTTCCAGAACTTCAACCTGTTCCCGCACCTGACCGCGCTGGAAAACGTGACCGAAGCACCCGTCGTCGCGCTCCACCGGAACAAAGCCGAAGCGCGCAAGCGTGCGCTGGAACTCCTGGACCGCGTCGGCCTCAAAGACCGGGCCGATGCCTATCCACGGCAGTTGTCCGGCGGCCAGCAACAGCGCGTTGCCATCGCCCGGGCGCTGGCCCTTGACCCCAAGATCCTGCTCTTCGACGAACCCACCTCGGCGCTGGACCCGGAACTCGTCAACGAAGTCCTCGACGTCATTCGCGAACTCGCCACGTCGGGCACCACGTTGATCATCGTCACGCACGAAATGGGCTTCGCCCGCGACGTCGCAGACACCGTGGTCTTCATGGACGAAGGCCAGATCGTGGAGCAAGGCAGTCCCCAGGAGATCTTCGCGAATCCCCGTGAACCCCGGACGCGGAGCTTCTTCTCCAAAGTCATCGAACCAGCTTTCAACATCTGAGGAATCCCTAAATGCCAAGCATCAAAACCAGGCTTCTGGCGCTCGCGGTGCTGCCCGCCGTCGTACTCCCGGCGCTCGCCGGGTGCTCCGACCCCGGCGCGTCCGCTGCTGGGGCCAGTCCGTCCGCGAGTGCTGCCCGCAACGGCGTCGTCTACAACACCTCGCCCGAGCAGAACCGCATCCGGGCACAGAAGGACGCCACCGCGGCGGCCGCGGTTCCCGCTGCGATCGGCAAGGACGGCAAACTGACGGTTGCCACCACCGCCGGGTCCATCCCGCTGTCGTTCTACGCGACGGACAACAAGACGCCCATCGGAGTCGAAGTCGACATCGCACAGCTCGTGGCCGACAAGCTGGGCCTCGCACTGGACGTGCAAGTCACCTCGTGGGAGAACTGGCCGCTCAAGACGCAGTCCGGGGACTTCGAAGCCGTGTTCTCGAACGTGGGCATCAACAAGGACCGGGTGAAACTGTTCGACTTCTCCACATACCGCGCCGCATACATGGGCTTCGAAGCCAAGAAGTCGTCGACGTACAACATCAAGGGCGCCGACGATATCTCCGGGTTGAAGGTCTCGGTGGGCTCGGGCACCAACCAAGAGAAGATCCTCCTGGCCTGGAACAAGGATCTTGAGTCCCGCGGCAAGGCTCCGGCAACCCTGCAGTACTACTCTTCGGACGCCGATACCATCCTGGCGCTCTCCTCCGGCCGGACGGACTTGAACATCGCGCCCTACCCGTCCGTTTCCTACCGGGAGAACACGCGGGACGACCTCAAAGTGGTGGGCAAAGTCAACGCCGGCTGGCCCTCCGAAACCCTCGTTGCGGCTACCACCCTCAAAGGCAACGGCCTCGCCCCGGCCATTACGGATGCCCTGAACTCAGCCATCAAGGACGGCTCCTACGGCAAGGTCCTGGAGCGCTGGGGCCTGAGCGAGGAAGCCCTGTCGGAATCCAAGACCGTGACAGCGGCAAACTTCGGGGTCGCCCCGGCAGGGAAAACACAGTGAAGTTCCAGGTACTCGATATCATTCCGCACCTGAAGAACCCGGTGACGGGGGAAATCGTCTCGACAGCGGAACGGCTCAACCAAGTGGTGCAGACTGCGCGCCGCGCCGAGGAACTGGGTTTTGACAGTTTCGCGGTGGGGGAGCGGCATGCCGGCGAGTTCATCTCTTCGTCCCCGACGACGGTCCTCGCCGCGATCGCGGCCGTCACCGACCGCGTTCGACTGCAGACCGGCGTCACCGTCTTGTCGGTGCTCGACCCCGTGCGGGTGGCCGAAGACTACGCCACGATCGATCAGCTGAGCCGGGGCCGCCTGGAACTCGTGATCGGCAAGGGCAACGAAGTGTTGCAGTACCCCTTGTTCGGGCTCTCCCTCGATGATCAATGGGAGCTGCTCGCCGAGAAGTATGGCCTGTTGCGGCGGCTATGGCGTGAGGAGAACGTCACCTGGACCGGCCGTTTCCGGCCTGCGTTGACCGAAGCAACGACGACGACGCCGCGACCGTTTGCGGGTTCGCCGCGGATTTGGCACGGCTCGGCTACAACCCTAACCTCGGCCGCGCTCGCCGCCCAGTGGGGCGATCCGCTGTTCACCGCCAACGCGATCCAGCCTCGCGGGAACTACAAGATCCTGATCGAGCACTACCGCGAGGAATACGAACGCCACGGTCACGATCCGCGCCACCAGTACCTCGGTTCGGGTTCCGGCGCCGACGGAGTGTTCATTGCCGACACCACGCAGGAAGCAAAACGCCAGTTCGGACCGGTTTACGAGGCACTGACCGCTGGACGCAACGTCCCGGGCAACAATTCGCCGTTCCGGGACATCGACCATGCCGTGGCTGAAGGACCGGCACTGGTGGGCAGTCCGGAACAGGTCATCGACAAAATCCTGAGCTACCACTCGCTCTACGGCCACGATCTCCAATCCATTTCCTTGCCCACCACGCTGCCTTTCGAGCAGCAGCTGGAGATCCTGGAGCGGTTCGCGCTCGAGGTCATCCCGACCGTCCGCGCCGCCGCGCCCACCACCCTGTGGGAGCCAGCGGATCCCTACGGTGGTCGTCCGGAATTCGCCGGAGCAACGTCACTCGACGCAGCCGGAACCGTCACCACAGACCACGCAAACCACAGGAGGAATCTTGCCCACGCCCACTGAAACGGCTACGTCCACCACTGCGGCCTTCACCGCCGCGTGGCAGGAATGGCACGCCGAGCACGAGCGTCACCGGGCCGATCCGCACGGATTCGTCGCTGTCCCCCATCTGCACTGGCTTGGTTCCGAAGCTGCTCCGCTCGACGGGGTGCCCGGCACCTGGAGTGTGGAGAACGACGTCGTCACTGTGGTTTTGGGACCAGGCGAAAGCCTGCTTCGGGACGGCCGGGAACTCAACACCGACGCCGTCGGGGCCACCGTCGCTTTCGGCCCGATCGCCGAACGCGACGGCATCAACCTCAACGCGGGGGACACGGTCGTCGAACTCGCCAAGCGCGGCGGCGAGTACATCGTCCGGCCGCGGCACCCAGGGAATCCGCTGCTCAACGAATACCGCGGAACGCCCGCATACGCACCGGATGCATCGTTCGCGGTGAACGGTACGTTCGTGCCGTTCGAATCCCCTCGTCCCACGACGGTTGGTGCCGCCGTCGAGGGCATCCAGCACGTCTATGAAGCACCGGGCGAGCTCCATTTCACGCTCGCGGGCCAGGACTTGGTGCTCACGGCCTTCAACGGACATGCGCCGGGCACACTCTCGGTGCTGTTCACGGATGCGACGTCGGGCAAGACCACCTACGCGGCCAATCGCTCGCTCACGGTGACCCCGGAATCGGACGGCTCCGTGGTGCTCGACTTCAACCGTGCCGTCAACTTGCCGTGCGCCTACACGGACCTTGCCACGTGCCCGCTCCCACCCTCGGAAAACCGGCTGAGCGTGGCCATCGAAGCCGGCGAACAGATCCCTTGCGAAAGGCAGGAGCAGCAATGAGCGGCATCTCCCGTCCGGGCCAGCCCGGATTCTTGGCCTTGGAGCTCGACGGCGACGGCGCCCACCCCGCGGCCTGGCGCAAAGCCCGGCATGCCCCGGATGAGTTGCTGAACGGTTCGCGGATCCGGAACACGGTGCTGGCGGCGGAGTCGGCAGGGTTTCATGTGGCGACGTTCGCTGACGGGTCTGGGACTGACGGCTCCGGCGCTGGCGGGCGAGATGTTGCAGGCCGCCTGAACGCCCTTCAGCGCGCCGCGTTCGCGGGTCCCGTCACGAGTTCCATCGTGCTGGTACCGGAAGTGGACACGGTCTACACCGAGCCGTTCCACATCTCCACTCAGCTGGCGAGCTTGGACTATGTCTCGGGCGGACGGGCGGGTTGGCTCGTCGCGGCGAGCGGCTCCGCGGAGGAGGCTGCCGCCGTCGGGCGTTCATTTGTTGAAGGTGCCGCCTTGGCGCAGGAGGCCGCGGCGTCGGTGGAAGTGAGCCGGCGGCTTTGGGATTCCTGGGAGGACGACGCCGTGATCCGCGACGTCCCCACCGGTCGGTACCTCGACGTCGACAAACTGCACTACGTCGACTTCGAGACGCCGGCGGATTTCGCAGGGGCCGGGTATTCCGTGAAAGGGCCCTCCATCATTCCGCGCCCGCTGCAGGGGCAATTGCCCGTAGTTGCGCAGGCCGACTTGCTTCCTTCGGACGTCGACGTGGTGCTGGTGTCCGCTCCGACGCCTTCACTTCTCGCCGCAGAGGTTGCGGAGGTGCGTGCCCGTCTCACTGCTGATGGCGCCGGCGCCGCGGTAGTAGTAGCAGAGCTCGACGTCGTCCTTGACTCGCGCGGTCAAAGCGCCTCCGCGCGGCTCGCCGAACTGGACGCGTTTACTCCGTGGTCGAGTTCCCGGGCGCGTTTCGTCGGCACGGCCGCGGAATTGGCGGACTTCCTTGCCAAGTTGCTTGCGGTGGCCGACGGCGTAAGGCTGCATCCGGCTGTGCTGGACGTGGAACTCGAGGAACTGGCGCAATTGGTCCTGCCCGAGCTTCGTCGCCGCGGGGTGCTGAAGCCTGTTGCGCAGGGCGGCACGTTCCGGGAATTGCTGGGCTTGGAGCGTCCTGTGAGCCGCTACGCGAGCCTCGGCTCGGAGGCGCGCGCCGCCGTCGTTGGCACGGAAAACTGAGGAGAGAACATGACACAGCACGACCGTGCTAAATTCCAGCCGAGCGGGAAGATCCAGTTCGGAATCTTCTTTCAGGGCGTAAACTCCGGGACCATCTGGAAAGCGCCCGAATCGGGTTCGCAGACCGACTTTGAGTCGTTCCGGAGGATCGCACAGACCGCCGAGCGCGGGCTGTTCGCGGCCTTCTTCTTGGGCGAGGGCCTGCGCTTGCGGGAGCACCTTGGACGCCCGCACGCCCTCGATGTCGCAGGCAGGCCGGACGCGCAGACCATGCTGGCGGCGCTTGCGTCGGTGACGTCCAATATCGGGCTCGTTGCCACGCAGAACACGACGTACAACGACCCCGCCGACCTCGCGCACCGGCTCGCCTCGCTGGACTTGCTCTCCGGCGGGCGTGCGGCCTGGAACGTCGTGACCACGGACAACGCGTGGACCGGGGCCAACTTTCGGCGGGGCGGCTACCTGGACCACGCCGATCGTTACGTCCACGCCGAGGCCTTCGTCGAGACGGCCAAGAGGATTTGGGATTCGTGGGAGGACGGAGCGGTTTCCTCGTCCGTCTCCGCGGATGCGTGGGCGGCTCCGTCGCATGCGCGGAGTGTGCATCACTCCGGGCAGCGCTATTCGGTGGACGTCACGCCCCGGTTGCCGCGCAGCGCACAGTACCGGCCAGTGCTGTTCCAAGCCGGTGATTCCCCGGAAGGCCGCGACTTCGCCGCCCGCCAGGCTGACGTCATCTTCTCCGCGCACCCGAAGTTCGACGACGCGGTGGAGTTCCGCGCCGATATCATCTCCCGTTCCCTGGCAGCCGGACGGGGCGCCAACGATGTCCAGATCATGCCGGCGAGCGAGTTCATCCTCGCGGGAAGCGACGAGGAAGCACGCGAGAAGAAGGAGTGGGTCCGCAGCCTGCAGATCGGGCCCCAGCAGGCGGTCGCGTATCTCGAACAGTTCTGGGGGCGGGAGTTGTCTGCCTACGATCCCGATGGTCCGCTTCCGGAGATCGATCCGGTGGTTGAGGAGACGTCCGAGACGCGTGGCAGTGGTTTCCACGGCGCCAAGGCCCGGCAACTCGCCGAGCAGTGGCGCGCGGAGGCCAAGGAGAAGGGACTGTCCATCCGGCAGTTCGTGAGCTCCAGGACTTCCAGGGTGGACGCGACGTTCACGGGATCCTACACAGCCGTGGCCGACACCTTGGCCGAATACGCCCGCGTTGGTGCCGTGGACGGCTTCAATATCTCGCCATGGCTCATCCCCACGGGCCTGGATGACATCGTGAACCATCTCGTGCCCGAGCTGCAGGAACGCGGCGTGTACCCGACCGAGTACGCCGGCTCGACCCTCCGCGAGAACCTGGGCCTGGCGACGCCAGTCCGCTCGGAGGCGTTGGAGCCGGTGCCCGCCGGGGGCGTGCGGTGAGCTTCCGTGCGCGAGTCGCGGCCGCTGTCGTCGGCTTGCAAACCGACGACGGCGGTTCGCGCGACCCGGACGCGGAGCTGGTGCGGCTCCAACTGACCGTGTGGGAACAACCGCTCTGATTTGCTGCGGGCCCTAGGTGAGTTGCTCCGTGCGCTCGCGCAGGCCCCCTTCGCCGTCGAGCTCGGCTACTGTGTCGATGTTGAGGCGCCGGAGAAACCCGAGGTCGTGGCTCACGATGAGCAGTGCGCCACGGTAGGCGTCCAGGGCTTCGGCGAGTTGCTCGACGCTGGCAATGTCGAGGTTGTTTGTCGGTTCGTCGAGGATCAGCAGCTGGGCGGGCGGCTCGGCCAGAAGCAGCTTCGCGAGACTGACCCGGAACCGTTCTCCCCCCGACAAGCTGGAGACCGGTCGATCAACGGTCGATCCCCGGAGGAGGAGACGTGCGAGTTGATTGCGGATGTCCCCGGGCGCCGACGCCGGCGCCGCCTCCCGAACGTTTTCCAGCGCCGAACGGGAATCATCCAGGCCGTCGAGCCGTTGCGGGAGGTATCCCACCCGGTCGGTCAGCAGCCTTCCCGTGATCCGGCCTGAGGATTCTGCGGGGCGTCCCTCGACGAGGTGCTTGAGGAGTGTCGACTTGCCGGAGCCGTTGGGCCCCACGACGGCAACACGCTCGGGACCTTGGATGACAATCGTGCGGGAACCGTCGCTCAGCTCGGCGATCCGGCGGCTACGCGGCACATCGGGATCGGGAAGAGTGAGGTGGATGTGCTCAACCTCCCTGACCCTCGCGTCGGCGGCGTCGACGGCGGCTTGGGCTGACAGCACCTTGTCGTCGAGGTTCGAGCGCAGGGAGCCGGCGGATGCCTGCGCCGTGCTCGCACGGTTGCCGGCCAGGATCTTCGGGATGCCGCCGCTGGCTTGGGTCTTCTTCGCTGTGCGTTCGCGGCGGGCAAGCTTGGTTTCGGCTTCGACGCGCTGCTTCTTCTCGACCTTCAGCGCTTGCTGGGCGCTGCGGGCTGCCTGGACGGCAGAGGCTTGTTCCTGCTCGCGATGATCCGTGAAAAGACTGTAGGGGCCGCCAAATACGTCAAGCTTGCCGGCATGAAGTTCAGCCGTGGCGTCCATGTGCTCAAGCAGCTCGAGGTCGTGGCTGACCACCACGAGCGTGCCCGGCCAACTGTCGGCGAAGTCGGCAAGTTTGGCCCGGGTGCGCCGATCAAGGTTGTTGGTGGGCTCGTCGAGAAGCGTGACCGGGGTGCGGCGGATGCGCAGCCCGGTCAGGGCGATGAGCATCGCTTCGCCGCCAGAGAGCTCCCCGACCTGTCGCTTGAGGTCACCCGCGGAGAAGCCGATTTCGTGCAGCGCTTCGTCTGCCCGGGACTCAATGTCCCAGTCGTCGCCGACGGTGTCGAAATGGCGCTCATCAACGTCGCCACCCTCAATTGCGTGGAGCGCTGTGAGGATGCCGTCGATGCCGAGGAGGCCGGCGACCGTCGTTTGGTGCCCGAGGGTGAGGGTCTGAGGAAGATAGCCCACGTCACCGACGGTTTCGACCCGGCCCAGGGTCGGCGTCAGTGTGCCGGCGATTAAACGGAGCAGGGTCGATTTTCCTGCACCATTGCGGCCGACTAGTCCGGTCCTCCCGGTGGTCATGGTGCCATTGAGCCGGTGAAGAGCGGGGGTGCCGTCCGGCCACTCGAATGACAGGTCGTGCAAGGTGATGGCTGATTGTGCTGACATGAGACACAGTCCTTTGGTTCTTGCCCATCAAGGGCGCAGTCATGGGTCGACGTGCTCACTCCGGGGCGCGAAATCGCGCGCTACTTCGGAAGGCACTGGACCTGACGTACGGAATCTTTCAGCTCGGACGCAGGGAATAGCGCCTGCGGACAACTGAAAGCGAGAATTCTCACCGGGTGCGCACGAGCGCAAACAACCGGGCGGCCACCGAACGTCAGGTGGCTAGGCTCTGTCGACCTCAATCTCCATAGCCAAAACCATATCCACAATTTTCTTGAGCGGCCAATTGGGGATGAGTGTCGGCATTCATCACGGTGGTTCCCATGGAGGCCCTAAACGGTGAAGACCGCGGGCGGTGGTCATCGGGACACCTTTGGGGCCGAGAAGCCTTAGACGATATGAAGTGGGACGGGTTGCCTGGCCGTCCGGGGCGGTCCATTATCGCCGGGCGGTCCGGGAGCGGCCGGGTTTGAGGTGATTCGGCTGCCGCGACGCGGGGACTGGGGCGCTGCCGGACCTGTTCCCGGCGGTGATGTCCCTTATCCCGGACGGGCAGGTCCTGGCGGCATGAGGGTGGGGGCCGGGGCCTTCTGTTTCACAGGGTCCGTGGGTTGCCATTAGCGGCCCGTGTGGCCTGCGAGGGTCCTTGGGGGTGCAATGGTAGTGCCACATGTGAGGTTTGGGAGGTCCCGGCTATGTTTGAGCATACTTTCATTGGTCTGGATGTTCACGCGGTCAACGTGGTCGGTCATGCGCTGAACCCGGCCACCGGCGAAATCACCCAGCACACGATGGCTGCTGACCCGGCCGTGGTGCTGGGGTGGGTCCGGCGGTTTGAGCCGCCCGTCAAGGTCGTTTACGAATCGGGCCCGACAGGGTTTGTCCTCGCCCGGCACCTCCGTGCCGCCGGGATTAACTGTGTGGTGGCGGCGTCTTCGAAGCTGCTGCGGGCCCGCGGGGACCTGGTGAAAACCGATCGGCGGGACGCCCGGGTTTTGGCCGAAATGCTCGCTGTCGGTTCGGTCACCGAGGTGCACATCCCGGACCCTGACGAGGAAGCGCTGCGGGATCTGTCCCGGCTGCGCTCCGGCGCGGCGAAGGACCTTGCCCATGCCCGCCAGCAGGTGAACGCGGTCCTGCTCCGACACGGGATCCGTTACCCGAAGGACACCAGGTGGACGCAGGAACACCGTCAGTGGCTTATCGGCCAGCGCTTCAGCGAACCCGCGCTGCAGTTCACCTACGAGGCAGATGTCGAGCAGGCCGAGCTGCTTTCCGCCAAGCTGGCGCGGATCGACAAACAGGTGGCCGCGACGGTGGCAGCGTGCCGCTACGCCCCGGTGATTGACGCGCTGATGTGCCTGCGCGGCATCCAGCTCACGACTGCGTTCGGGCTGGCCGTCGAAATCGGGGACTGGACGCGCTTCACCGGCTCCACGATCGGTTCCTATCTCGGGCTGGTCCCGAGCGAGAACTCCTCCGGTCCGTCACGGCACCAGGGCCCGATCACCAAGGCCGGGAACACCTACGCCCGCAAGCTCCTCATCGAAGCGGCCTGGCAGCACCGGCGTCCCTACGCCCGGCCCGGGGAACGGCTGCTGCGCCAGCTTGACCTCGTTGCCCCGGCAACCCGCATCCGCGCCCTCGAAGGGAACCACCGGCTGCACCGCAAGTGGGAACACTTCGATGAACGCCACAAGATGCCCGTCAAGGCCAATGCCGCGATCGCCCGTGAACTCGCCGGCTGGTGCTGGTCACTGGCCGCACCGCTCCAGCAGGGAGAACGCATGAACGCAGCCTGACATGAACGGCCGGCCGGGACGTGACCGAAGTGCGATGGCCAGCACCCGGAGCTAACTCGGGAACGCACTATGAGCAGACGGTCCAAGCCGTCGACGCTCGATCTTAGACACCGATAAAGCTCCAGCCGAACAATCGTCATGCGGTAACCAACCCGCGAATGTCAGCCTGACACTGCAGTCGGAAGAAACGACTCGCCCGCACCACACCACAACCGGCCGGTACACGATGAGCGGCCCCCGGAACAAAACCCCAGGGGCCGCTCATCCATGCACTCTTGACAGCCGTAGCTACATATCAGTGCGTCCTCGAATTTTCAGGGCTGCCGGGCGCCCTGAAGTGTAGCGTTTAGGGCGCCTTCACCGGGCACTTTTGCGGGCGGGTCATACGGGAATCAGAGAGTACCCACATTAAGGCTTTCCTGAAGGGAAGGCATGAAGGTGTCGAGCTGGCCGGTGGGGGACCGGCTTACGGGCGGCACTACACCAAGATTCGAGGGGACCATTCGATCCCGGCATTAGGTGATCTGGTGACGTTCTTGCGAAAGCTTGCTGTGTTTCCGCCCCGGTCCAGGGCAGGCAGTTCCGCTACGGCGACGACGGGACCATTGGCTTCTGAAATCCGGTGACCTACGCTGAACCCGGCACTTCGGCGGCTGAGCTGCCCTCGCCGCGCTAGCCAGAGCATTGGGGTCTGCGAACGAGCTACCAGATGTGACAAGGTCGTCGCGAGCCCTACCCTATGCCCCGGGCGATGTAGACCTGTTCGGTGGTTATCAGGAGAGGGCCCAGGGATCTGCGGGCCTCCTTGAGGGTGTCAGGGTCGGGAAGAGGTCCCTCAAACCAGGATGGAAGATTCCGGTGCTGCAGGAGCGTCGATGCCGCCCCTACTTGTTGCGCTGTCCATATGGGTGGGAGGGGATCCGGCAATTGGTGCCCCGGGCCGAGGACCTGGATGCCGTAAGCATCCGGTACCTGCTGGTGCAAAAAGAAGGTTGCGAATTGAGAATCGCTGAGGTGTGGCCGCGCAGGCCAGTCATAGTCCTGGAATACATGCCATGATGGACCTACGAGTCTGGCCCGTTTAACGCACCCGTACTCGATCTGATCGGCCAGGGACCCCAGCAGTTCGGCCAAGTCAGCCACGGCGGGCTCCCAGCGCCGGTCCGGATCTTTCCGGCCAAACTGAACAGTCCCCCATTCACCGAATTCAACATTCCTGATTTCCTCCGGCCCGTTGACGCAGGCAAGGGAACTCGTTGTGTAGGGGTCCCACCCGGTTTTGAGTACGGCTTTGCGCTGGCTGGCTGTGCATTTCACGTGGGACCAGGCCGTGGTCACGTAATGGGTGCCGGATGGTAGCTGGCACCATTCAAGGGCCACGTCAATCAGAGCGTCCATCAGCTCGACGGGCACAATCAGTTGGTTGAAGGCCTTGGGGTCTGCCTCCCCGATCAAACGCACCCCGGCCATGTACCCAGCCATATCCAAGTCGGGGTGTCCAACGATCCGGTGCTCCCGCGGAAGAGCCCGGAGGGCTCCGGTTGCACCCTCGGCCTCGATGCCGGCGGCCAAAGCTTCCAAAAGGGACCGTGCTCTTGCCTTCGAGTCCGCACGGTGGATGGCAACGATGGGGCCCAAGGGGTATGGTGCGACTCCGCCGCGGCCGGCCCCGGCGGCGGGCAAGTCCATTTTGGCAAGAACCCGTTCGAGAAGTGTTACTGCTTCGGCTTCGGGAAGGTCAGATTCAAAATAGGTCCGAAGGATCGGAACATCCACCCACGATTTCAGGATGGCCTTGGTGTAGACCTGAACAGATTCCATGAAGCCTCATCCCATATCGAAGGAGTAAGAGCCGCCGTTGTTATTGGTTCCGACCCATTCCAACACAACCCACCCCCAGAGGCGCCATAGCCTCCTACACCTGGGACCACTCCAATAGGCTTAATGCTGCCAACGGTGCGAAAGGCGGACGAGCAGAGACAAGTCCGCCGCTACCGCGACAATCGCACGCTGGGAGATCGGCTTGCGGGCGCGGATCGGCGGTTGACCGCGCCGCTGCTGGAGCAATGAGTTGTTCGTTACCGGGTGGGGCAAGATAGCAGCATGGCTCATGAATATGCGACGGATGTCCCGTCCCCGGGTGGTATGGGGGACGACAACGGGAGCTCCTGGGTCCAGATCACCGAGGAGGCCCGCATTCGGGCATCCATACCGCCGGACCTCGGGTCCCCGGTTTGGGAAGGCAGCTGGCTTCGCAGGAGGCTGTGGCTGAGACGCGCGGCTGTGGTCGTGGTCATTGCAGCGATCTCGGCATTGCTCGGATGGGCTGTCATCGCTGGGATTAAACACGCATTCGCCAGCTACACAAGGACCGATGGAATCGTCACTGCCCAAACCGAAACAGGTCGTCACTCTGACGGATGCCAGCTGGATCTCGACTACACCGTCGGCGGGCAGCAGCTGCAGGGTGTTACGAGAGTCAACGCCGTCTGCAACACGCTGCCCGGGCCCGGCTCCCGCGCCGCGCTCAACGTCGACACAACCGATCCGCACGACATCTGGATAGATGGGGCCAGCGATGCGAACCATCCGAATCCCCTGCTCTTTGGTCTCTTTTTCCTGTTCGTTCCGGCCGCGGTTGCCTTCGCGCACTGGACCGAGCTCACCGACTACGGCGGGATCCGGAAGCTACTCGCGTCCGGGGCCCAATGGCGGCAGTTCGAGGCGACCGTCACGCGGAAAACGGGCAGCCGCAGCGGCATCACGGTCAGATTGGAGGCAGAGGATGTCTCAGGAAACCTGTGTCCCTTCAATGTTTTCTATAAATTCATCAGCCCGATTGGCTCTGTACGGAAAGGCGACAAGGTCACATTGACGCTGATCGCGAATGGCAAATGGCAAGCACTCATTTGGAGGCCCGACCTCAAGCAAATCTACCTCGCACATATCAGCAGATCGCTCTATCAATGAAGCGAACCGTTGCCGAGACCTGGGGGTGCATGGGACGGAACCTGCCTGCATCAGCGATTCTGTCCGGTAAAGGATCGGCTAACGGGCACCAAGGGTGACATGTATCCGAGGAATCACACCGCTCGTCGTGGCATTTAGTTGTTCGTTGCCCCGTGCGGCAAGATGGCAGGATGCCTCTTGCCAATCTGCTCACCAGCCTCAGGGCACTTCCTGAATCGGGATCGCGAGACGCTTATCTGCAGTTCCTGGATGTGGCGGGGGACGCCGCGTTTCGTCGAAATGGTGGGCCGGAGCATGTCACCGGGTCCTGCTTCGTGTTTTCGCCTGAATTCGATCGTGTCCTGCTGTGTTTCCATCGCAAGGGGCGGTTCTGGGTGCAGTTCGGCGGCCACGTCGAGTCGGAGGACGCGTCGGTGGCGGAAGCTGCCCAGAGGGAGGCCCGCGAGGAGTCCGGAATTGATGACCTGGTCCTGCTTTCTCCAGCAATCGTGGATCTTGACCGACACGATCTGCATGGGGGATTCTCATGTACCGCCCATTGGGATGTGGGGTTCGCCGCGACAGCAAACCCGGATGTGGAAATCGCCGTGAGTGAAGAAAGCGATGACGTCCGCTGGTTCCCGATCAATGAATTACCAGTTCAAGTGCCGGCAGACTTCTGCGCGCGCTTGGAACGCGCTCGGCGAACTGCGATGTCACTGAGTGGGACACGGATCCGTTAGCAGTGCACGACAAGCTCGGTGTTGAGGCGGCCATTCGTGATGTTTCGGCTACTGCTGGTCTAATGTTGACCGATGATTGAACCGCGCCAACTCAGTGAGAGCGTCAGCATGCGTGTACTGCGCGTCAGTGATGCGGCGGCGCTTGCGGCCGCATATGTGCGCAACCGTGCCTACCTTTCACCGTGGGAGCCGCTACGGCCCGAGGAGTACTACACCGAGACCTGGCAGTCCGCCGACATTGCGAACCGCCTCGTCGCGCATGAAGCCGGGGAAGCGCATCCGCTCGGCCTGTTCGACGGCGATCGACTCATCGGTCGATTCAACGTGGCAGGAATCGTCCGTGGGCCCTTCCAGAGCGCGGGGCTCGGTTACTGGGTGGACAGCGAGTACGCAGGCCGCGGGCTGGCGTCCGCTACGGTCCAGGCGGTAGTCGAAATGGCGCGCGACGAACTCGGACTGCACCGCATCGAGGCGAGCACTCTTCTCCACAACTCTGCCTCGCAGCGGGTGCTGCTAAAGGCCGGATTCCAGAAGATTGGTATGGCACCGCGATACCTGCAGATCGCCGGAAAATGGCAAGACCACAACCTCTACCAAGTGGTCCTTCACGACTGAAGGTCAGCCTGCGACCATGAACACGTCCACCGGATCCTCGGTCTCCAGGACAAAGCCGTGGCGTTCGTAGAGGCGTCGGGCCGGGCTGCCTTGGAGCACGTTGAGCCGGAACGGCCGGTGGTCCTTGGACTCGCCCATGACACGCCGAAGCACGCTGGCCCCAAGCCCTTGCCCCTGGAATCCAGGGGCGATGTAGAAGTGTTCGATCCACAGCGCATCGGGCTCCGGGCGGACGGCGATGACACCGGCAGCTTGCCCTTCGACGGCAACGACGAAGGTGTGTTCCGACTGGAACGCATTCAAGAAACGCTCCCGAACCCGGACCGGGTCCCAACGCCCAAGCCGCTCCAAATCAGGACGCATGACGACGGCGCGCAGTTCCGCGATCCAACCGGCGTCAGAAGGCAGGGCGGGACGCAGCGAGAATTTTGCAGGCACCCGACCATTCAACCCCAATCGATGCCCTAAACAGTGAGCACCCGCACCGGATTGCCCCGCACCCACGCGCGGACATCCTCGAAGGCCCCGCCATAGAAATGGGCGTAGCTTTGCGAGGTGACATAACCCAAGTGCGGAGTAAGCACGGTTCGCGGGGCCGTGAGCAGGGGGTGGCCAGCCGGCAAGGGCTCGACGTCGTACACGTCCAGGGCCGCTCCGCCGAGCCACCCTTCGTTGAGGCCGCGGAGGAGGGCGGACTCGTCCACAATCGGTCCACGCGAAGTGTTGACCAGGACGCCTTCCGGGCCGAGGAGCCGCAGTTCGTCCTCCCCGACGAGCCCCCGGGACCGTTCCGATAACCGCACGTGCACGGAAACGACGTCGGCTTCCCGGAAGAGTGCTTCCTTGTTTACTTTCCGGGCACCGGCCGCGGCGGCGGTCTCTTCCGTGAGGTTCGGACTCCAGGCAATCACCTCCATGCCGAAGGCCTTGGCGTAGCCGGCGATCTTGCTCCCGATCCTTCCCAGTCCGAGCACACCAAGCGTCTTTCCTGACAGTTCGAAACCAACGGTGGATTGCCAGTGGCCGCCACGCAGCCGATGGTCCTCGAACGGCACCTTTCGTGCGAAAGCCAGAAGCAGGGCCCACGTCAGCTCGGGCGCCCCGGCGGGTGAGCCGCCCGTCCCACAGACAGTGATGCCCTGCTCCTCGGCAGCGCGCAAGTCGATGGCTGCGTTGGCCATCCCGGTGGTGACCAAGAGCTTCAGCTTCGGCAGTTGCCGGAGGAACCCGGCGTCGAAAGCGGTCCGTTCCCGCATGGCCATGATGATGTCGAAATCGCGGAGGGCGTCCACCGCGTCAGCCGATGGCTCCGTGAAGACGGTGACATCGACGCCGTCGTCGGCGAGCTCGGCCCACGGCGCGTAGTCGTAGGCGACCGCTTGGTAGTCGTCGAGGATGGCAAGGCGCTGGCCCATGGAATTCCCTTTCGCTTGTCCGGATCGCGGTTCCGGATACGTGGAAAGTTACACCCGGGAGCCGGCGCTAGCTCTTCGGCAAGCCCGGCGGGTTCAGTTCCGACTTGGCGATCGCCTCGGAGGAGAGGCCCCAGCGGTCCAGGATCTTCCCGTACGTGCCGTTCTGGATCAGTTTGTTAAGGGCTGCCTGTGCCGCAACGGCCAACCCGTTGCCCTTCTTCGTCGTGAAGGCAATGTCCGCCTTAAGGGGCCAGCCGCCGTTGACTGTTCCCACCTGCTTGGTCTTGCCGTCCTTTGCGGCCTTGTACGCCGCTCCAGCGTTCGGGCCGAACGTCAGGTCCGCGCGGCCGGATTGCACGGCGAGCGAGGAAGCGGAGTCGTCGTCGTAGTACTGGAACTCAACCGGCTTCAGCCCGTTCTTCTTGTTCTCGGCGTCCCAGCGCAACAGGATCGCCTCTTGGTTGGTGCCCGAGCCCACGATGATGCGCTTGCCCGCCACGTCCTTGGCTTCCTTGATCTCACCGATCGTGGAGTCGCTCTTGGCGTAGTAGCCCAGGAGGTCCGTGCGATAGGTCGCGAAGTCGAACTTCTCCTTACGCGCCTCCGTGACCGTGACGTTGGAGAGGACGGCCTCGTACTTGCCCGATTCAACACCCAAGGGCCAATCGGCCCAAGCCACGGGAAGGACTTCAACCTTCAGGCCCAGCGTTTCTCCGACTGCGTAGGCGATATCGACTTCGTTGCCGATGAGGGTCTTGTTGTCCGTCGCGAAGAAGCTCAGCGGAGCGGTACCGCCCGTAGTCACCACGGTGAGTTTGCCGTCGGCCTTGACGGCCTCCGGGACGAGCGCCGCCGCGGCGTCGTCCTTGGTGACAGGGAGGCGGTTCTGCTCGGGGCTGAGGTTGAAGGTTTTGCCGGCCAAGCTGGCGGTGGGAGCGGACGACGACGGTCCGGCCGCTGAGGCGCCCGGGTCCGAGCACGCGGCGAGGCCGAGAGTCGTGGTTACGGCGAGTGCCAGCGCGGTACCTGTTTTGAGGCGTGAAATGGCCATGGAATCCCCTTCGAAAGTGATGGATGGTGTGCGTTGCTGCAACTATCCGGCAGCGTCCGGAACCGGTCAAAGCGCTCTGAAACGCTGGGATACAGGGGTTAACCGGGCTTCATTCGAGGTCCCGAAGGGTCACATAACAGCCACGGTGTAGGCTTCCCACACACAACCGCCGACACGTGAGGAGATTTTTCGTGAGCAACGAGCAAACCCCGGTTACACAGGCGCTGGATTCCTACGCGGCTGCTGTCCATGCGAAAGACGTGGATGCTTTCGCGGCGCTCTACGACGACAACGTCCACATCTACGATTCCTGGGGACAATGGCAATACACAGGAAACGAGGCTTGGCGGTCAACGGCTGGTGAATGGTTTTCTTCGCTCGGCGACCAGCGCGTGCAGGTCGAATTCAACGATGTGCGGTCCGTCGCAGGGGAGGAGGTAGCGTTCGGGCATGCGGCCGTGACCTTCACCGGAATCTCGGCGGCAGGCGAACGGCTCCGGGCGATGACCAACCGCTTCACCATTTGCCTTGAGAAGAAGGGCGACGCCTGGAAGATCGCCCACGAACACTCGTCCCTACCCATCGACCTGGAGACAGGCAAAGGCATCTTCACGAGCTGAGACGGAACCCACGCAAGCGAGAGAAATAACCCGGGCGCCGCCGTCGTTGTCGCAAGAGTGGCCGGGAAACCGGCCCTTTGAGCGAATCCACCTTCGAAAGGCCGGCATCACGTGACTGTTCCCCTCTCCATCCTCGACCTGGCAATCATTGGCAAAGGCCAGACGGCGGCGGAGAGTTTCGCCGGGAGCGTCGCCATGGCGCAACTGGCCGAACGGCTCGGCTACCGCCGGATTTGGTACGCCGAGCACCACAACATGGGCTCGATCGCTTCCTCGGCCACGAGCGTGCTGATTGCCCACATCGCGGCCAACACGAGCACCATCCGGCTCGGTGCCGGCGGTGTCATGCTGCCCAACCACTCGCCGCTCACCATCGCGGAGCAGTTCGGCACCCTCGAGACGCTGCACCCGGGCCGCATCGACCTCGGCCTCGGACGGGCGCCGGGCAGCGACCAGAACACGATGCGTGCCCTCCGCCGGGATCCCATGGCCGCGGACACCTTCCCCCAGGACGTGCTTGAACTACAGGGCTACCTCACGGGACCCACGCGGATCCAAGGGGTCGAAGCGACGCCAGGCAAGGGCACCAACGTGCCGCTATACATCCTCGGGTCCTCCCTTTTCGGGGCGCATTTGGCGGCGCAGCTCGGCCTGCCCTACGCCTTCGCCTCGCACTTCGCACCCAATGCGCTGCAGGACGCCGTCGCCGTCTACCGCCGCGAATTCAAGCCGTCCGAGCAGCTGCAGGAACCGTACGTGATCGCGGGCGTCAACGTCGTGGCCGCGGATTCGGCGGCCGAGGCCCAGCGGCTTTTCCTTGAGGTCAAGCGGGACCGCGTCTCCCGTTTCCTGGGCGGCGGACGCGAATTCACCGACGCCGAAGCGGACCTCATCCTCGATTCGCCGCAGGGCCAGCACATCGCGCAGATGGTGAAGTACTCGGCAGTGGGTACGCCGGAAGTAGTCCGCGATTACCTTGACGAGTTTGCCCGCCACGCCGACGCCGACGAACTGATCGTCGCCCACCAAAGCACGGGCACGGAGCAGCGACTGCGTTCCGTGGAGCTGGTGGCGGAAGCCGTGGGGCTGGTCCGGGTGTAAGGACTGAGGGATCGGCGCGGCAGTTATCCGGAAGCGTGCGTCTAAGCGAGGAACGAGCGAGCACGCGGAGGATGGCTGTTGTGCCGATCAAACTCGTTACACCCCGGCAATACGCGGGTCATGGAGGCGAAACTACTCGGGCGGAAACTGGACGAATCCACCCCGGAAGGATCGTCCCCATGGCTACTCCGCTCAATTTGTCCGTGGCCGATTCGGCGCTGCTGACAAAATCGCTTCCGTTGGGCCTCCTGCGGACGGCAGTCCAGTCCGAGGCCGCCCACGACGGAATCACTCCGGAGCTGCTCGCGGAACTGAGGATGCTGGCCCGGACTCCGGGTCTCCTGGTGGCCTGCAACTACGGTGGAACCCTCTGCGCCGCGGAAGGGGTATCCACTGAGACGCTTCCTTTGGGGAGTGCCGCCGTCGCGCTCCGGGCACTGGCAGCCCTGCCGAACACGCACACGGCCGTCATCTCCGGCAGGTCGTTGCGGGACCTTGCCGCGGTGTCACGGCTTCCTGCGGAAGTCCACCTGGTCGGTTCGCACGGCGCTGAGTTCGACATGACCTACGCGTACAGCATCTCGATGGCTACAGAGGCCGTCCTTCAGCAGGCGGCCACAGCCCTCAACGAATCCATCGGTTTCGAAAAGGGCGTAAGCATCGAGCGTAAGCCCGTGGCCGTAGCCATTCATACGAGGCCGGCCACGCCTGCCGTCGTTGCCCGGGTGACTCGAGAGGCGCATCAGATCGCCCGTGAATTGGGCTTGTTTTTCATTGTGGACGGATCCGTGCTGGACCTGTCCATAGTGGAGCCCTCCAAAGACGCCGCGCTGGAGCATCTGCGTACACAGTTGGGGGCCAGCGCGGCCCTGTTTGCCGGCGACGCGGAGAGCGATGAGCTCGCGATCGCCACCTTGCGGGGCCCGGATCTTGGCTTGCACGTTGGAGATGGAGAAACCAAGGCGCGCTACCGCTTGCCGGATCCGGAATCCTTCGCCAAAGTGCTCGCCATTTTGTTCGAACTGCGCCGTGCGTGGCTGTTCGGCGAGGACGCGGTGGGGCTGGAACGGCATTCGATGATCGGCAACGGGACCTCGACGGCGCTGCTCACCCCGGAAGCCAAGATCTGCTGGATGAGCCATCCCCTCCCGGATTCAGGCTCGTTGTTTGCCCACATCCTTGGTGGAGACCCCGCCGGCCATTTCAGCGTGGAACCGGTCAAGACGTCGAAGGTGCTGGGCCAGCGCTATGTGGACAACACCATGATCGTGGAGACGCGCTGGGCCGACGTCACAGTCACTGACTACCTTGAGCCCGCACCGGACGGCATCACCAGCCTGGTCCGTGTCCTGTCCGGAACCGGCAGCGCACGGATTGTTTTCGCACCGCGGCCGGACTACGCCAACGCCCCGTTCAACATGGAAATCCGGGGCGAAGAGCTGCACGTCGTGGGCACCTCGGATCCCATCATTCTCTTCGCTCCCGGAGTGTCCTTCACCGTCACAAGCGACGGCAAACACGGCACCGCCACCGCGGAAGTCAGCCTCGCGTACGGTCCTGTCGTCATGAACCTGAGGTGCGGTGACACTGAGCCGACGACGCCGGACCCCACCGGAGAGCTCGCCCGGCGGGCCGCCGTCGCGCACCAATCCCGGCAGTGGGTCCGTGGGCTGGAACTGCCCGACATGAAACCGTCGTTGGTGCGGCGCTCGGCACTGGTCCTGAAAGCGCTGGTGCACGAGCCGACCGGGGCAGTCCTCGCGGCGCCAACCACGTCGCTGCCGGAAGGGATCGGCGGCACCCGCAATTGGGACTACCGCTATTGCTGGCTCCGCGACGGTTCCATGACGGTCAACGCGCTCGTGGATCTGGGTTCCACCGAAGAGGCAGACGGGTTCCTGCGTTGGCTGGGCCGCATCCTCGAGAACGCGCCCGGTCCGGAATGGCTGCACCCCCTGTACTCGGTGACCGGCTCCCCGTTGTCCACGGAGGCCATTATCGAGAGCCTGCCCGGCTACGCCGGCTCGCGGCCCGTGCGGATCGGGAACGCCGCCGACCACCAGGTGCAGCTGGACGTCTTCGGGCCGATCGCCGAACTCATCCAGACCCTCAGTAAGCGCCGCGGCACCTTGCCGGACGAGCACTGGAAACTCATGGAGCAGATGGCCTCGGCCGTACTGGCCCGCTGGCACGAACCCGACCATGGCATCTGGGAAGCCCGGCGCGCGCCTCGGCACCACATCTATACCAAGGTGATGTGCTGGGTGACGCTGGACCGGGCGATGCACACGGCGTTCCGGTTCCGGCGCCCCATCGGGGCCGAGTGGGAGGAAACGGCCAACACCATCCGCGCGGAAGTACTCCGCGAGGGCTGGGATGATTCCGCGAGCTCCTACACCGTGGCCTACGACAGCCCGGACTTGGACGCGGCTGTGTTGCACATCGGGCTCTCGGGCCTGCTGGATGTCCGCGACCAGCGCTTCCTGGACACCGTCACCGCCGTCGAGCGGGAACTTCGGGTGGGTCCCACGGTGTTCCGGTACAGGTACGACGACGGCTTGCCGGGTTTGGAGGGCGGGTTCCACATCTGCACCACGTGGCTGATTGAGGCGTATCTGGCCGTGGGCCGGCTGGACGACGCGCTGGAGTTGTTCAACCAGCTCGTGGCGCTCTTCGGTCCGACCGGACTGCTTCCGGAGGAATTCGACCCCGGCACGGAGACCCACTTGGGAAACCACCCGCAGGCGTATTCGCATTTGGGCTTCATTCGCTGCGCGCAGCTCCTGGACAGCTACCTGGACTCGGTGGACGAAGAGTAGGAATTATCTAGGTGAGCAGCAGGGCCACTGCGATCATTGCCGGGACGGCCACCACCGTGGTGATCAGGACCGTATCCTTGGCCACGGTGATTCCCGTGTTGTAGCGGCTCGCGGCCACGAATACGTTCTGCGCAGTGGGCAGGGCCGCCGTGACCACCACGGCGAACAAGGCATGCGCTTCCAGGCCCAGCGCGAAGCGGGCGAACAGGTACGCCATCGTGGGGTGGACAAAGAGCTTGAAGCCACTGGCCAGGAGCGCGTCCGTCCTGCGGCCTGTGTCCTTTTGCAGGGGCCTGGAGCCGTTCAGGCTCATCCCGAACGCCATGAGCATTGCGGGAATGGCGGCTCCGCCGATCAAATGGATCGGATCCATGATGAGCGAAGGCACTTGCCAGCCCGTTCCAGCCACCACCAAACCGAGGGCCGACCCCACGATCATCGGGTTCCGCACGATCATCAGGAGGAACCGCAGGGGAGTGGTGCGGTGGGCGCTGGTGCTGGCATCGAGCGCCATCAGGTACATGGGCGTGAAGAACGCGAGCTGGAAGATCAGCAGCGGTGCCACATAGCTTGCATCGCCCAGGACGAACACCGCGATAGGGATGCCGAGGTTCGCGGAGTTGGCCAGGGAAGCGCTCATGGAGGACATGAGCGATTCGGGCAGGGAACGTTTGAGCCAGAACTTCACGATGATGAAGAACAAGCTGCCCGTGGCGACGGCGCCCACCGCCGTGACCAGGAGCGGAGCGGCAAAGATGTCGCGAAGATGGGCCTTGCCAAGGGTTTCAAAGAGGAGCGCCGGGCTTGCGACGAAGAAGGTCAGGCCGCTCAGGACCGAACGGGCGTTGTCCCCCAGGATCCCGCGCTTGCCGACGAACATGCCCACCAGAATGATGGCCCACACCACGAAGAACCCGGAAAGGACGCCCAGCACTACGGCCTCCGGAGGGGGACGGGCGCGGGGCGGCGTGGGTTCACAGTCCCAGCCTAAATCAGCTTTATTCGGCTGTAAGGCTCGACGGCGGCATGTTCCGCCATGTGGACCGCGAAGAAGGGGTGCCGGGAAGGACGGGGAGTCTAGTTCAGCTGGGCGTTGTTGAGGGCGTGCGGCGGGCGCATGATGCCCGGAGTGATGCCTTCGGCGGGATCGCTGCCGAGCTGGACGATCTTGTTGGCCCTGTCCACATGGACAACCTTGGGCTGGTAGGCCTTGGCCTCTTCGGTGGTCATCTCCGCATAGGTGATGAGGATGACGACGTCGCCCACGTGCACGAGGTGCGCTGCGGCACCGTTGATGCCAATGACTCCGGAGCCTCGCTCGCCGGCAATGGTGTAAGTCTCAAGGCGTGCGCCATTAGTCACGTCAACGATGGAGACGAGCTCGCCGGGGAGAATATCCGCGGCATCCAGCAGATCCAGGTCGACCGTCACTGAACCTACATAGTGCAGATCGGCATGGGTCACCGTGGCGCGGTGGATCTTGGACTTAAACATTGTGCGGTTCATAACGTGACAAGTTTAGCGCGTGGCCGCTCGATCGCCGGGTGATGCATGACACAGGCTACGCCTTGGCGCTGGCCTTCCCTGCCTGCCGCCTCTTCAAGGAGCCGTAGCCAGCGAGCAGTTTGGGGACAACCAGGTAGACGGCAGTAGGAACCACTACGAGAGTCAGGACGAGGGCGCGCAGTGCGGGGTGCCATGACTCCGTGAGTGGGGCGAGGATCGTCATGCCGATTGCCACGAGGGGGAAGATGGCCAGCCACGTGATCACTGCACGGATGTGTACAGAGGGTACGTGCAGGGAGGGGGCGTGCACAGAGTGCGCGGAAGGCACGGAAACCGGCGCAACCGCGGCGTTGTCCGCAGGTGCGGCAAGGGGGATTCGGGTGCTCATGACATTCTCCAACTAATTGGTTGCTTTCTGCGTGAGTTCAGACTAGACCGGGTTGACAAAAACTGCAACTACTTGGTTGGAATCTGTTAAGATCAGGAAATGGCATGGGATACCGAGCGGACCAAGCGACTCCTCCTTGAGGCGGCGACTGCCGAGTTTTGCCAATTCGGACTCGCCGGGGCCAGGGTGGACCGCATCGCCGCCGCGGCCGGAGTCAACAAGGAGCGGATCTATCAGTACTTCGGCAAGAAGGACCTTCTTTTCGACGCCGTGATCGCGTCCCAGCTCAGCAAGGTGGTGGACGAAGTGCGCATCGAGGGCGCTGGTCCCGAAGCTTTGGCCGACTACGCCGGACGCCTGTTCGACCATCACCACCAGGACGCCACCCTTCCGAGGCTGCTGTTTTGGGAAGGTCTGGAGCGGGGCGAATACGTGGTGAACCGCCCGGATAGGGCCGCGAATTGCAGCAACAAGGTTGACAGCGTTATCCGAGCCATGCCGGGGACGTCCAGGGAAGACGCGGCCGATTTGATGCTCACCATCATCGCGCTGTGTGACGCCTGGCCCGTACTGCCTGAGCTGGATGGCCTCATGGCCGGCAGCAAGGGGTCAAGCAGGGCGGAGCGCCGCCGCGAGGCGATCGTCCGGACCGTCCTCCTGGCCGCGCAGGCGCTAGCTACGCCTGCTTATTGAGTGTTCTGCCGATGATTGCCTGCGTCAGTGCGTCCACTACCTCGGCGTTCGCCAACGGGTTGCGGATCAAGGTGAAGTCGACGTCGCCCACGGGCGGGAGGTCGAAGCGTTTGGTGATCACCGTGAGGTCCTCGGGAACCAGTGATGACGGCATCACGGCGACGCCGATGCCTGCCCGCACCGCTGCCAAGACGCCGGCGATCTGCTTGGTAGAGCAGGTGACCCGCCAGGTCCGGCCCATGGCCTCCAAAGCGTCGATGGCCAGTTTCCGGCTGACGCTCGGGGCCGGATAGCAGATCAGCGGCACAGGGCTGGCAGGGTCCAGCACCGTCTGCTCGACGCCCACCCACGCAAACTTGTCATGCCGGACAACAGTGCCGTCCTTCGCCTCGCCCACCCACTTCACGAAGACGAGATCCAACTGGCCCGCGTTGACGCGTTTGTAGAGTTGGTCGCTCTGGCTGACGGTGAGTTCAAGGTTGATCTGGGGGTACAGCTGCCGGAACTCGCGCAGGATCCTAGGCAAGCCCGTAATGGCGAGATCGTCGGCGGTTCCGAATCGCAAGCGGCCGCGCATCGCGGAGCCGGAAAAGTACCTGGCGGCGGAATCGTGGGCGGAGAGGATGTTGCGGGCAAAGCCTGCCATGGCGTCGCCATTGTCCGTGAGCCGGACATCCCGGGTGTCGCGGGCTACGAGCGCCCGTTTGGCCGCCATCTCCAGCTTTCTTACGTGTTGGCTGACCGTGGGCTGGGCCAGGCCGAGGCGCTCGGCCGCCTTCGTGAAACTCAAAGTCTCGGCCACGGCCAGGAAGGACCGCAGCTGCACGGGTTCGAACACGGGACTCCTTGAATAGCTACGTTCACCGCCGCTCGCGTCGGTGTATTGCACTTCGCAATGCTAGTTATACAGCCAATTCACTTCCATAATCACCGCGGCCAACCCTAGCGTTAAAGGCATCCCAGCGAAACGCCTATCCAAGGACTACTTTTGGCACCCCCACCGCCCTCAGCGGCAAACGTCAGCCAACCCGCCATCGATTCCCTCGCCGCAAGCAGCCGAATTCCGCACGCTGCCGACCCTGACACGGTCACCCAGCCAATCGCCGTCGTCAGCGAACGGCTGCCCTGGCGGCACACCTTCATTTCCCTCAAAGTACCCAACTTCCGGATTTTCGCCATGGGCCACTTCGTGGCCGTCATCGCACTCTGGATGCAGAGGATTGCCCAGGACTGGTTGGTACTCCAGCTCTCCGGCTCCGTCACCGCCGTCGGAATAACCGTGGCATTGCAGTTCACGCCGTCGCTGTTCCTGGGCCCCTGGGGTGGCATGATGGCGGACCGCTTCCCCAAGCGACGCATCCTCATCCTGTGCCAGAGCGTCGCGGCCTCCCTGGCGGCCATCCTTGCCGTCTTGGCGCTGAGCCAGCACATCGAGGTGTGGCACGTTTACGTGATCGCGTTTGTCCTAGGCCTCGTGACCGTCTTGGACCAGCCCGCCCGGCAGGTCTTCGTCAACGAACTCGTGGGACCGAAATACCTGCGCAACGCCATCAGCGTCAACTCCACCACGTTCCAGCTGGGCGGCCTGATTGGCCCCGCCCTGGCCGGCGTGCTGCTCACCGCGGTCGGAGCGGGCTGGGCCTTCGCGGCGAACGCGGTGGCCTGCTGCTCCACTGTCACCATGCTCTTGATGCTGCGCAAGAATGAACTTTATGTCAGCACGCCTGTGCCAAAACGCAAGGGAATGCTTGCGGAGGGACTGCGTTACGCCCTCAGCAAGCCCACCATTTACTGGCCGTGGCTCATGGCCGGTTTCATAGCGGTCTTCGCGATGAGCCTGCCTGTGCTCCTCGCCGCCTTCGCGGACCATATCTACCATGCCGGTGCCGGCGGCTACGGCTTGCTCAACGCCATGGTTGCCCTTGGAGCGCTTGCTGGAGCAATCACTTCGGCCCGCCGCCGCCAATTGCGCCTGCGCTCGGTGGTGCTGTGCGCCGGGATGTACGGCTTGATGCTGTGCCTGGCCGCGTTGGCGCCATCCATGGTGTGGCTCTCCGCTGCCATGGTCCTCTCCGGATTCTGGTGCCTCATGTTCCTGACCGCCGCAAACCAACTAGTCCAGGTCAGTGCCAACATGAGCATCCGCGGCCGCGTCATGAGCCTCTACATCATGGTGCTCATCGGCGGCCAAGCCATCGGTGGACCCATGATCGGCTGGCTTGCCGAGCACCTGAACCCGCACGCAGCGCTCTTGGTGTCGGGCGGGGTGCCGGCGCTCGCAGCGGCGACAGTCGCCGTCGTGCTCGCCCGGAAGTCTGAATTGCGGCTCAAAGTGAACGTCCGGGACCGACGCCGGATGGTGCGGATCGTCCCGCAGTCGGCGTAGCGGATTATCGCCCAAACGCGGCTGAGCCGGGCACCCACAAGGCGCCCGGCTCAGCCGCATTTTTAGGCTACGAGGCGACTACGCCGCAAGGTGCGGATAGTCCGCTGAGCGGCCTTGGAACTGGAGCACGTCCGGGTTGCGGATGATGCCGTCCCGGATCTCGATGGCTCGCGAGATCGTTTCGCTGGCGTCCCAGGCCTCGGGGCCAGAAATGACAGTCTCGAGGAACGGCAGGAGCGCTTCGCTGATCTCCCAGCTGGACGAATTCCACAGGTAGGACGGGCTGTGGTCCACGGCGTAGTAGTTGATGTGCTCGCCCACCGTGAACATGGGCTCGGCGAACGTCGTGGTCCGCGCCCAACTGAAGCCCATGCCTTCGTCGCAGGAGACGTCAACAATCAAGCTGCCCGGCTGGAACGCGTCCAGGTCCTCGGTCCGCAGGTACGTCAGCGGCGAGTTCGGGTCCTGCAGCGTGCAGTTGACCACGATATCGCTCGCGGCAAGGAACGGCGCCAATGGCAGGCGGCCGCGATCGGTGATGACTTCGCTCAGGAAAGGGGCGTTCTGGTCGTGGTCGAACTGCACTATGCGCACCGAGTGGATGGGGGAACCCACCGCCGCAACGCCTCGGTTGGTCAGCACCTGGACGTCGTGGATGCCGTGGGCGTTCAGCGCGGTGACCGCACCACGCGCTGTGGCTCCGAAACCAATCACGACGGCGCTCAGCCGCCTCCCGTAGTCACCCGTCGAGCCCGTCAGGGCAAGGGCGTGGATGACGGAGCAGTAGCCCGCAAGTTCGTTGTTCTTATGGAAAACGTGAAGCCCGAAGCCGCCGTCGCTGGCCCAGTGGTTCATCGCCTCGAAGGCGATCAGGGTCAGCTTCTTGTCGATGGCGAGTTGGGTGATGGCCCTGTCCTGGACGCAGTGCGGCCAACCCCAGAGAACCTGCCCGTCGCGGAGGTCGGCCAGGTCTTCCGGCTGCGGTTTGGGCAGAAGGATGACATCCGAATTCGAGATCAGTTCTTCACGGCGTGCCATGCCACCGACCAGCGGCTCAAGTTGGCTGTCCGAAAAGCCGAAGCGCTCTCCGTAGCCGCGCTCCAGCCGGATGTGTTGCCGGAGTTCCAGAGCAATGCGCTCCAGGTGCAGGGGATGGACGGGCAGCCGGCGCTCGTCCGGCTTCCGCGATGTCGACAGGATGCCGAGGGTCATGGCGCCTATATGGCCGCTCACTTTTTATTGCCGGTTGCCGGCTTGGCCACCGTGGTTGCGGAGGACTCTGAGGCCCTCTTATCCGCGCGCTTTTCTTTGATGGATTTGCCGGATTTTTTCGATGCAGCTTGGCGAGGTGATTTGTCAGCCATGATCGCTCCCTAGAGCAGAGCCGAAATGGCTCCTAGCTCCTGACGATACACCCAGGGGGTGGGGCGCCTTGTATCCGGGCGGCTGGCCGTTCACGGGAAAAGTGGGCCATTGGCGAGAAAATGGAGCGGGCGACGGGAATCGAACCCGCGTATCGAGCTTGGGAAGCTAGCGCTCTACCATTGAGCTACGCCCGCATTGCTCCGCACATCAGCCGGAGCAGATCCCAGCTTAGCGCAGATGGCGCGGTGTTCCAGACACAGACTCACCGGTATCACGGTCTCATCAATTTCCCTCCCGAGCTCGTAAAGATTCGGTTAAGGCTCGACGTGGGTGTGTCGTGCCGCGCCGCGCCTGACTATTCTGTAGCAGTTAGCTGCTGTGTCATGGGGAACCCGGCTATGTCCAAGAGCCATACGCCGAAAGAGGATTCCGTGGCATTTGCAGAGCATGAAGTACTCATTGGTCGCGACGCCATGACCGTTTACCAATTCCTGGTGGACGGACTGAACAATCCCCTGTGGCGCAGCGGAATCCGCAGCATTTCCCTCCGTTCCGGACACGCTGGCGAAAAAGGCGCTGTCTACCAGCAGACTTTGGCAGGGCCGGGCGGACGGCCGATCGCGGCTGACTTCCAAATCACTGAAGCCAGGCCAGGCGCTGAAGTGCGTTTCGCCGTCGTCGCCGGTCCTGCGCGGCCCACCGGCGGCTATTACCTCAGCACCGAGGGTCCCAATACCCGTCTGCGGTTCGCCCTCGAGTACCATCCCAAGGGCTTGCAGAAACTCATGAACAGCATGATCCAAAAGACCATGGAAGGTGAAGTGGTCCAGCTGGAGCAGCTCAAGTCGGTCATCGAGGAGCAGACCTCCGAGGCATGAGCGCTACTGCGCCAGCTTGAGTCCGCCCAAACCGCTTAGCGGGGTGCTCGGCGTCGTGAGGCGTCCGCCAGTCAGGTCCCAATACTCGATCGTTCCGTTGCCCAGCAGGCCCGCGACTCCAGTGGAGTTGAGGCCCGTGACACCCTTGAGTGAGCGCAATCCGGAGTAGTCCGTCCATCCGGTGCCCACCACCAGCCGTGCTTCCGACTTTGGCGTGGTGAGCCCCGAACCGCGGTAGAGGCGCAGGTTCCCGTTTGATTCCACCGCCAGCAGGTCCTGGAAGCCGTCGGCGTCGTAGTCCACCATGCTCAGGCGGATTGCGCTGACGCCCGAGCCCACTTGTGTCCGTCCGACCAGGGCGGTGAGCCCCAGGTTCCGGTACAGGTAGAGCGCGCCGGTGGAATCGGTGGCGAGGATCTGCGGGAGCCTGTTGTTCCCGCACCAGGTGCCCACGGCCATCGTCAGAGATTGCCAGCCCGATCCACCCAACGTCACCGGCGCCTTGAATCCCCCGCCCACTAGGCCGGGGTAGAGCAGGAGCCTGCCGTCCATCATTTGGACGAGGACGTCGATCACGCCGTCACGGTCCCAATCCGTGGTCATGACTTCCTTCGCCCCGGTGAAACCGGACCCGACCGTCCGGGCCGCACCGAACGTACCGTTGCCGAGGGCCGGGTAGTCCCTCAGGTTGCCGGAGGGGTCGACGGCGACGAGGTCACCGGCGCTGCGGATGGCTGCCGCACTGAGGTCCAGCGTGGGCGGTTGGTGCTTCGCGATAGGGTCGCAGACGCTCGGGGGCGGAAGCTGGGGCGGGGCTGTGCCTGCGCCAGGGCTGTTGACGGTGCCGGCGGGGAGCGTCGTATAGCCAAAGAGATTGACCACGCCCCACATCGTGTAGCTATTGGGGGTGGTCTGGTAGTTGCCGTCCGTGAAGGTGATTCCGACGCCAATCACGTTGAAACGGGGATCACGCAGCAGCGCATCGTGGGCGGGTGAGCTTTTCCACCATTCGACAAGCTGGGCGGCATTCCGATCCCAGCGGACCGCGATGATCTCGCCCGCGCCGTTGTTGGGGTTCAGTGCCCTGGGATCGGTCCAGAAGTTAGGGCGGTGTTCGATCACCTGGCGGCTGGCGATGTTGTTGGACCAGTCCTGCGAAAGCGTGGACACCGTGGGGTTGTACTTCACCGGATTCAAGCCAAGCGAAGTCCTGTAGGCATTGATGGCGTTGAACACGGCCAACACCTGGGCGGAATTGTCGTCGTTGACCAATGCATGCGGTGAAACCAGCGGGACAGCTGCGGGGGAGGACTTCGACTGGTCCGGAGCCGGATCCGCCTGCGGGACATCTCCTGTGCCGGGGAGCGGGTCCGGGCCGGATGCCGGCGGGATAGAGGGCACCGGGGGCGGTCCGTCCACCGCCCGGGGCGACGATCCGTTGCCGGGCTCGACGGCGGGGCTTGCCTGCGCGGGCGAGCTCGCCGCTTGGACGGTTGACCCGGTGCCCGCGCCCTCGGGGACAGCTGCAACGGGGGCCGCCGCGGCCCGGGCTGCGGTGGTGGGCGCGGTGGCCGGTGGTGACCCCGGCGCAGGTGCGGCCTGCGGAAGGCCGGATCCCGACGGCGGTGCGGACGCCGTCGTCGTGCTTTCAGTACCTGCGGTGGTGCTTGAGGTGGAAGGCGCGCCCGCTCCGGAGAGCAGAGCCGGGACGGTTAGCGGACCGGAGGCAGGGGCCATTACCGTCAGAAGGCAGGCCGCCAGTACGGCAACGGGCACCGCAATTCGTCTCAATGTTTCCCCAGATTCGCATTGTGCCACCGTTCCCATACACAACAGCGGTAACGGCAGTCTATGTGGTGCACTATAGTCCCATGCGCCACTCCGGCACCACGGGGTATGGGGCGCATATACGGTACTTTTGATCCTGTGCTGATCTCTGACCGCGACATACGTGCCGAAATCGACTCCCGACGTATCGTCCTGGAGCCCTACGACCCCGCGATGGTTCAGCCGTCTTCGGTGGATGTGAGGATTGACCGTTTCTTCCGGCTGTTCGACAACCACAAATACGCGCACATCGACCCCTCCGAGGAGCAGCCTGAGCTGACCCGCCTGGTTGAGGTCGAGGGCGACGAGCCCTTCATTCTGCACCCGGGCGAGTTCGTGCTCGGTTCAACGTATGAGACCGTGAGCCTGCCCGACGACGTCGCCGCACGACTTGAAGGAAAGTCATCGCTGGGCCGCCTCGGATTGCTGACGCACTCTACGGCCGGCTTCATCGACCCCGGGTTCTCGGGCCATGTGACGTTGGAACTGTCCAATGTTGCCACGTTGCCCATCAAGCTGTGGCCTGGCATGAAGATCGGCCAACTGTGCTTCTTCCGTCTATCCTCTGCCGCCGAACATCCGTATGGTTCCGGCGGTTACGGCAACCGCTACCAAGGCCAGCGCGGCCCCACCGCGAGCCGCAGCCACTTGAACTTCCACCGGACGTCTGTTTAGCCCCTGCCTGCTTGGGTTTTCCAGGACGCTCGCTCACATATGTGGGCAATAGACGAGACGCTCGCTCAGATCATGTGAGCGAGCGTCGGCGGGAAACGCCCTAAAAGTGAGCGAGCGTCAGAGGCGGGCCCAACGGAGCTCACGCCTCGAAGGACGCAATCGGCTCGGATGCCTTCGGTTTGCGGGGGGACTTGCGGAAGGCCCTGACCGTCGGCTCCACGAAGCGGGCTGCGAGCGGTCCGATGATGGCCATGAGCAGCACATACGCGGTGGCGAGGGCGGCAAGCTCGCGCGGTACGACTCCCGACGCCACGGCCAGGCCTGCGATGACAATGGAGAATTCACCGCGGGCGATCAGGGCGGCTCCCGCGCGGAAACGGCCGGGAACGGCGATCCCCGCCCGCTTTGCCGCCCAGAATCCGGTCAGCACCTTGGTGAAGGCTGTCGCGAGAGCAAGGAGCAGCGCCCAGCCCAGCACTGGGGGAATGGTGGACGGGTCGGTGTTGAGCCCGAAGGCCACGAAGAAGATCGCCGCGAAGAGATCCCGCAGAGGTTCAAGGATCCGCGTCGCGTTGTGCGCAGTTGCCCCCGAAATGGCAATTCCCAGCATGAACGCCCCCACCGCCGCGGAGACCTGGAGGGCGGACGCGATGCCAGCCACCAAGAGCGCGGCTCCGAGGAGATTGAGCAGGAAGACTTCGGAGTTTTCGCTGTGCACGGCCTGGGATACCCGGTGGCCGTGTTTGAGGGCCACCACCAGCACCAGGGTGACCACGGCCAACGCAATACCCACCGTCTGGAGCCCGCCCAGGAAGCCCACGCCAGCGAGGATCGCCGTCAGGATCGGAAGATAGATGGCCATGGTGAGGTCTTCGAACACCAGAATGGCCAGCACCACCGGCGTCTCACGGTTACCGATACGGCCGAGGTCCGTGATCACCTTCGCGGCGATGCCGGAGGAAGAAATATAGGTGACGCCACCCATGACGATCGCCCCCACAAGTCCCCAGCCAAGCCACACGGCGATGCCCGCACCCGGAAGGAAGTTCAACACCAGGTCCAGCACACCGGCTTGCCATGAGCGCCTCAGGCCGGTGACGAGTTCCGCCGCCGTATATTCCAAGCCGAGCATCAACAGGAGCAGAATGACGCCGATTTCGCCGGAAAGATGGGCGAACTCGTGCATACCATCCAGTTTGATCAGTCCACCCGCCCCGAACGCCAGTCCCCCCACCAGATAGAGCGGAATGGGGGACATGCCGATCCTGCCAGCCAAGCGCGCCAAGAGGCCGAGACAGAATACGACTGCGCCCAGCTCAATGAGGGTCAGGGCCAGGGGGTCCATGAACGTCAGCCGTTGCGCAGAATGGCAGCCGCAGAGTCAAGACCTTCCTGCGTACCGACAGCCACCAGCAGATCACCCGTGTGAAGGACGACGTCGGGAGCCGGTGAGGGAACCACTTCGCCTTCGCGCATGATCGCCACGATCGAGACACCACTGCGGGTGCGGATCTGGGCTTTGCCCATGGGCTGGTTGTTGAAAGGGGAGTCTGCGGTAATGGAGAACTGCCGCGTGACAATGCCGGGGATTTCCTTGTGGGCTTCGGCCAAACGCATGGCGATGTGCTGCCCGCCCAGGAGGTTGCCCAGGGCGGCGGCTTCGTCTGCGGTCAATGGAATGGATGCCTGGCAGGTATCGGGATCGTCCCACGTGGAGACGAAAAGCTCGGTCTCACCCTCCCGCATCTCGACAACACCGATCCGGCGTCCCGAGGCCGTGATGAAATCCTTGCGGACCCCGAGGCCTGGAAGTTCTGTCTCATCCACGTTCATAAGTCCACCCTAGCCCTCTTGAAGGGGCGGCGGAATGACGCCACTCGCAGCCGCCGCACAAAGCGGTCCGCGCCTTTCTAAGGGGTCAAAGCCAGGCCGCGCGCGGCGTCGTCGTAGTACTCGCGGTTCGCCAATCCGGCGGCGGCTGCCTCGTCCAGAACCACCACAGCGTCGGCATGCCATTGCAGGATCGAACCAGGGCACGACGCCGTCAGCGGGCCCTCGACGGCGGCAGCGACCGCGGCGGCCTTCGCGGCACCAGTGGCGATGAGCACCAGCCGGCGCGCATCCAGCACAGTCCCCAATCCCTGGGTGATGCAGTGAGTCGGGACGTCGGCGTCGTGGTCGAAGAACCGGGCGTTGTCCCGCCTCGTGCGGGCCGTCAACCGCTTCAGCCGCGTCCGGGAGGACAGGGAGGAACCGGGCTCATTGAAGCCCACATGGCCGTTGGCGCCGATGCCCAGGATCTGTACGTCGACGCCTCCAGCAGCTGCTATCGCGGCATCATACGCCGCAGCTCCGGCCTCGAGCTCGGCCTGCGTGGCGCCGGTGCCGTCAGGAACGTTCAGCCCCGCCAGCGGGAGTCCTATGACATCGCAGACCTCGCGGATCAGCACCTGGCGGTAGGACTGGACATGTCCAGCCGGAAGGCCCACGTATTCGTCCAAGGCGAATCCCTTCGCGGCCGAGAAATCCACGAGGCCCGCGGCCGCCGCAGCTGCGAGCTCCGCGTACAGTCCCAGCGGAGACGAACCGGTAGCCAGTCCCAGTACTGGTCCCCTGCCCGCAGGGAGTCCCGAGAGGACGGCGTGGGCGGCGGCCGAAGCAGCCGATTCCGGGGTGGTCGTGACGATGACTTCCATGGCAACTTTCTGTGGATGGGTTGGGCGCTAGCTAGCCAAGGTCAGGCTTTGACAGTGCCGTTCAGCAGCGCCGTCAGGGCCTGGGACACCGTAAGCGACGCACCATAGGTGACGATGTCCGCCCCGCCGCGCGGCCAGCCGCACTCGACGGCGATCACCGCGTGCCCCTCCGCCCTCAAGCGGGCAAAGACGGTCCACAGCGGGTGTTCGGCATCCAGGCCGCGCCCGACGACGGCGACCCGCGCGCCGTCGGGCACCTCGCCTTCGCGGACCACTGCCGAAGTCGCGGCGGCGGGGCCCCACGGCACGCGGCCGACGGCGAAATTGGACCCCGTTTCAACCTGCACGATCGCCACGGGTTCTTGCCGGGCGAGCCACCTTTCGGCAGCTTCGGACACTTCGAAGGCCTCGGCGATGCGCTCGCCGTCGAGCCCCTTCGCATTGGTAAGCACGCCGGAAAGCTGCGGTTCGCCAGGAAGTCCCAGCTGGCCCCTGATGGCAGCCTCCTGGATTTCCGCGGCGCCCGCAGCGGGGAAACGCGAGGACAGTGCTGCCGTTCGGGCAACCGCGTCCGCGAGGCGCTGCATGGGCAATCGCCCCTCTTCAACGGCATCGGCGATTGCGGTGATCGTCTGCTCGAAGAGGGACGGTCCAGTTTCCGAACCAAGGCACAGGAGGTCCGCCCCGGCAATCAGTGCCCGGACGGCTGCTTCCGGAACACCGGTCCCGGCGGACGCGCCGGCCATGTCCAGGGCATCCGTGATGATGACGCCGTCGAATCCCATGTCACGGCGCAGCAAGTCCTGAAGGATACGCGACGAAAAGGTCGCCGGGTGGTCCGGGTCCAGGGCTTCGACCAGGATGTGGCTGGTCATGACCGTGGCTCCGCGGGCCGCGACGAGCGCACGGAACGGTACCAGCTCGCGGGTATCCAACGTAGCGGCGTCGGCCGTGACACGGGGGAGCGCCAGGTGGGAGTCCGTGGTGGTGTCGCCGTGGCCCGGGAAGTGTTTGGCGCAGGAGGCCACACCGGCGTCTTCGAGGCCGCGGATCCAGGCAGCGGTATGCCGGGCGACCAGATCCGGTTCGGCTCCGAAGCTGCGGACGCCGATCACGGGATTGTCCGGGGCCGAATTGACGTCTGCATCGGGGGCGAGGTTCAAGTTGATGCCGAGGCCCGCGAGTTCGTGGCCGATCGCGCTGGCGCTGGCAGCGGTCAGTTCGACGTCGTCCAAACGGCCGAGCACAGCGTTTCCGGGCTGCGTTGATCCCGTGAGGTAGTGCAGCCTCGTGACGTCGCCGCCCTCTTCATCGACGGCGATGAGCGTGTTCGGGGAATGTGCCCGCAGCCCGGCGCAGAGCTCGCGCAACTGGACGGGGGACGCCACGTTGGTGCCATAGAGGCACACAGCCGCCAGCCCGGCGTCGTACGCTTCAAGGATCCAGACGGGGACGGCGATGCCGGTGAATCCGGGCATCAGGGTTCCTGCCGCGAGGCGGCGGAGGTGGGCGCGGGCGGGCCCGGTGGCAAAGGACTGAGTAACGGGGGACTGAATCGTGTCCATGTCCGGCTCCTTCGAAGGGATGCTTGGCTGGCTAGTCAGGGCTGGAAGAGGCGCAGGCGTGGCACTTAAGCCACACCAAGCTGGTTCCAGAGGACCATCACGGCGGCTCCGCGCAGGACAATGTCCTGTGCATCTGCGGCGAGACGGACGGACACCGGTGAAGGGTCCTGGTGCAAGAGCCGCTCAAGCAGGGTCTGCTGGACGGCGTTGAGAAGGGAACCTTCCAAAAGCTCCCGGGGTCCGCTGAGGACCACTTCGCCCAAATCGAGGGCGCCAACCACGGGTGCGAGTGCGATGGCGAGCCGCTCGCCTGCTTCCCGGAGAACGACGTCGGCCGCGGCCTCCGGTTCGGAGCTCGCCGCTGCTTCGGCCAGGGCCCGTTCGAGGCTGGGGACGGACATCCAGGTTTCGAGGCAGCCTGTTTTGCCGCACTTGCACATGGCCCCGCCGTCGGTGCCGACCGTGACGTGGCCGATTTCGCCCGCCGCGGAGTGGGCGCCCCGGGCACGCCTGCCGCCTACTATGAGCCCTGAACCGACACCGCGGCCGATTTTCACGAGGACTTCGTCGTCACTGCCGCCGCCGAAGGTGTGGTCCGCATGGACTGCGGCGTCGGCGTCGTTGGAGACGAGGGTCGGCAAGCCAGTGCGTTCCTGGAGGAGATCACGCAGTGGGACGTCCTTCCATCCGAAGTTGGGGGCCGTGGTGACCACGCCGTCCGCATTGACGATGCCTGGGGTCCCGACGCCGATCCCCAGCAGTGTGGCGGTGGCCCGTCCGACGGCCTCCGAAGCGAGTTCGAGGACCTGGTTGACGACGTCCAGGCCTGTCTCATCGGAGAGGGAGCGTTCCACACGTTCGAGGATGTTGCCGTCAAGGTCCAGGACAGCGGCGCGCAGCACGGAATTTTCGGCCAAATCCACGCCGATCACCTGAAGGCCTTGGCGATTGATGTCCACCAGGATGGCCGGCTTGCCGGGGCGGACTTCATCAGAGTGCCCCAGCTCCACCACATGGCCGCGTTCCAGGAGGTCCGAGACGAGGTCGGATACTGTGACACGGGTCAGGCCCAGGGCCCGGGAGAGTTCCGCGCGGCTCATCGCCCCTGCCGAGTGGAGCGTCTGGCGCACCAAGGAGAGGTTGTGGGCGCGCCCGTCGGAAGGCAGGGTCGCTGCGCTTGTTCGATCGGTGCGCTGGCGGTCTCGAAGGGCTTCCATGTGAGTTAGTAAACTCTACTAACAATCAAAGATCAAGGGTTTTCGGCAGATTATGTGGAATCGAGGCACCCATCTGTCAGCTCAGCGGAACAATGGCGATTTCCGTCTTGTTGGGTGACTTGACCGGCAGGATCACCAGCAGGCCGGCCAGGAGCACCACCATGATGCCCAGGATCCCCCAGCGTTGAGCCGCGCCCGGGGCAACCAGGGGCGTGGCCACGGTGATGCACAGCGTGAACAGAGCCGGCGCCAGGAAGCTCACCGCCCTGCCGGTGGTGGCGTAGAGCCCGAACAGTTCGCCGGATTCGCCGTCCGGCGCGAGCCTCGCGAGGTAAGCGCGGGAGGAAGCTTGCGCCGGTCCCACAAAGAGGCACAGGAACAGTCCGAACACCCAGAAAGTGGTGCTGCCTGCCCAATGGGACCCGAAGAACACGTAGTCGCCGTTTCCAAGCACCAGGATCACTGTCCCGGCGACCAGGAGTCCCATGAGGGAAATGACGATGACGGCCTTCGGCCCGATCCTGTCGTCCAGGAATCCGCCGATCATGGCTCCAACGGCTGCCACCACATTGCCGAAAATCGCGAAGAAGATGACTTGCTTGAGCTCGAATCCAAAAGTCCCGGCAGCAATGACCCCGCCAAAGGTGAAAACCGCCGCCAGGCCGTCGCGGAAGATGGCGCTCGCGAGCAGGAAGTAGATGGTGTGCGGGCTGGTTCGATAGATGGCCTTGATCCGGCGGACCAGCAAACCGTAGGAGGCCAGGAACCCGAGCCGGGATTCCGCCTTCTTTACTGAGAGTTCCGGCACCGCGAAGAGGACCGGTAGCGCGAAGATGAAGAACCAGAGTGCGGAGAAGACAGCCACAAGCCTGATATTAAGGCTGTCCTGGGTGGAGGCTCCGAACCACTCAAAAGACGGCTGGACGAAAAGCTGCAGCACCACGAGCAGCGCGACAATTCCGCCCAGGTATCCCATTCCCCAGCCGAAGCCACTCACTTTGCCGATATTGGCGGGCGTGGAGATCTGGGCCAGCATGGCGTTGTAATTGACCCCGGCGAACTCGAAAAACACATTGCCGAGCGCAATCAACGAGACGCCCAGAAGCAGGAACTCGGGCTTGGGGAAAACGAAGAAACACGAGCCTGTGAGGACGGCCACGAGGGCGGTGTTGACCCCGAGCCACAGTTTCCGGCGGCCACCGGAGTCGGAGCGTTGACCCGTGACCGGTGCCAGCAGGCCAATCGCGACGCCGGCAATCGCCAACGCGGCACCCAACGCCGCCGATGCGGAGTCTTCCCCGCCGAAGGCCTTGGATGTCAAGTAGACGGTGAACACAAAGGTGGTCATCACGGCGTTAAAGGCCGCGGAACCCCAATCCCAGGATGCCCAGGCAAGAATCTGGCCCTTGCTCGACAGGGCGGGCCCTGAAGCAAGCTCGGATGCCGGGTGCGGGGCCTCAGGCGCAGTTGCCATGTTCATGGTTGATAAACTACCTGCACCGAACCCAACGTTTGACCGCCTGCTCCAACTTTTGACAATTCATTCCTGACTTTGCGGAGATTCCAGTGATCACAGTTCTTGCCGTGACCTTTGCAGCGGCAACTGTGGCGCCCTGGATCTTCCGGAAACTTCAGCGGAATGCCTTCTATGTCCTCGCGGCGGTTCCCACCATCGCTTTCATCTGGCTGATCCTGCAGTATGACCGGGTCTATCCCGGAAAAGGCGGGGACCCCAGCGGCGCCTTCATCGAAGAAATCCTCCCGTGGATTCCCAACCTCAAGCTTGAATTCGCCTTCCGCATGGACGTTTTGGCGTGGGTAATGTCCTTGCTGGTCCTGGGTGTCGGCGCGTTGGTCCTGGTCTATTGCGCCCGGTACTTCAAGAACAAGGATGCGGGGCTTGGCGGGTTCGGAGCCCAACTACTTGCCTTCGCGGGTGCAATGTTCGGCCTGGTGACGGCGGACGACCTCCTGATGATGTTCATCTTCTGGGAACTCACCACTGTCCTGTCCTACCTCCTGATCGGCTACGCCCGCACCCGCCTCGCCGCCCGACGCTCGGCCTTGCAAGCCCTCATGGTCACCACCGCTGGCGGCCTGGCCATGCTCGTCGGCCTCATCATTCTGGGCCAGGCAGCCGGAACATACCGGATTTCGGCGATCATGACTCAAGCGGCCACCCTCGTCACGGGACCGGCCCAGGGGGCTGTTGCTGCCGCCGTCGTACTCATCCTGGTGGGCGCGATTACCAAATCGGCGCTTGTCCCGTTCCACTTCTGGCTCCCGGGCGCCATGGCGGCCCCCACACCGGTGAGCGCCTACCTGCACGCAGCGGCAATGGTGAAAGCCGGTATCTACATCGTGGCCCGCCTGGCCCCGGGATTCAGCGAGAGCCCCTACTGGTTGCCGCTGGTGCTCGGGCTCGGCCTTGCGACGATGCTGGTGGGCGGCTATCGGGCGCTCCGGCAGACCGACATCAAACTCATCCTCGCCTATGGAACCGTCAGTCAGCTCGGCTTCCTCACGATGGTGGTGGGCCTCGGCCGGCCCGACGCCGCACTGGCCGGCCTCGCGCTGTTGCTGGCGCACGGACTCTTCAAGGCCGCGTTGTTCCTGGTAGTGGGCATCATCGACCACCAATCCGGCACGCGCGATATCCGCAAACTCTCGGGTGTGTACAAGTCCTCGCGGGCGCTCGCCATTGTGGCGGGCATCGCCGCCGCGTCCATGGCCGGCATACCTCCGCTGGCGGGTTTCGTGGCCAAGGAATCCGTGTTGGAAACGTTCGTCCACTACGGCACTGATCACTCCGGTACTGGCCCTGATTCGCAACCGTGGGGGCTGGTCCTGCTAGTCGGCTTGGTGCTGGGGTCCATCCTCACGTTCGCTTACAGCGCCCGCTTCATGTGGGGTGCGTTCGCCACCAAACCGGGCGTGGACCGGACTCCGTTCAAAGCCATCCAGCCATCGTTCCTGGCGGCGCCGGCCATCCTGAGCTTCCTCACCATCGTGTACGGTCTGTGGCCGGATCCCGTTGACGGTTGGATCCAGCCGTATGCGGCGCTTTTTGTGGAACCCGCTGCCGGAACAAGCGCAACCGCAACAAACGCAGCCAGCGCCAGCCACCTCGCGCTGTGGCACGGACTGACGCCCGCCTTGGGACTGACCGCCCTGACGTTCGCGGCCGGCGTCGTGATGTTCTACGCCCGTAACCTCGTGTCCCGGGCGCAGGGCCGTGTCCCGGACTGGGTGGATGGCGATCGTGCCTACCAGCGCACCATCGGGGCCTTGGACGACGTCGCCGTGTGGGTCACCGGGCGCACGCAGCGCGGTTCCCTCTACTTCTACCTGGCGGTCATTCTCACGGTGGCTTTCGCCGTCCCGCTCACGGCACTTATCGTGGCCAACAAGCCGCTCCCGGGCGGTCTCTTCCTGATCGACCCGAATTCGCCGCTTCAGCTCATCGCCGCGGCAGGAATCGTTGTTGGCGCGCTGGCCGCAGTTCGCGCCAATAAGCGCTTCCTCGCCGTGCTGATGGTGTCCGTCACCGGCTACGGCATCGCGCTCATGTTCGCGTTGCAGGGAGCACCGGACCTCGCCTTGACGCAAATGCTGGTGGAGACCATCATCCTGGTGGCCTTCGTGCTGGCGATGCGAAGCCTCCCTCCGGAGCTCCGGGACCGCACCGGCGGCAAATACCGGGTGGTTCGCGTCATTATCGGCGTGGCGTTCGCGGTCACCATGATCTTCGTGGCGATCTACGCGATGGGCGCACGCATCGCCGAGCCTGTGTCGCTCTCCTTCCCCCGGCTGGCCTACGAGGGCGGCGGGGGACTCAATGTGGTCAACGTGACTTTGGTGGACATCCGGGCGTGGGACACGTTCGGTGAGATCTCGGTGCTGGCAATCGCCGCTACCGGCGTCGCGAGCTTGATCTTTGTCCGAAGCAGGGGGGAGCGCCTCAACAAGGCCTCCACGATTCCCGAGGGCACTGTGGGAAGGCGCGCCGCCGCCGGGGGCAGTTCGCGCGACGACGCCTCGCTGGCACTCGTCCGCAAGTTCGCGGGCAGCCTGACAGACCCCTGGCTCGTGGCCGGCCGAACCCTGGCACCCGAACGGCGTTCCATCATCTTCGAGGTGGTCACGCGGCTGATTTTCCACTCGATGATCGTTTTCTCCGTGTACCTGCTGCTGGCGGGACACAATCTTCCGGGAGGCGGCTTCGCCGGCGGACTCACTGCCGGGCTCGCCCTGACCATCCGATACTTGGCCGGCGGACGGTTCGAGCTGCGGGAAGCCGCACCGATCAGCGCCGGCATGCTGCTGGGAACGGGGCTTGCGACGGCGGCCGCGGCGGGCTTCGTGCCGTTGCTTCTGGGCGGTCAAGTGTTCCAAAGTGCCATCATCGAGTTCTGGCTGCCGCTATTCGGTGACATCAAGTTCGTGACCTCCACGATCTTCGACATCGGCGTGTACCTCGTTGTCGTAGGCCTTGCCCTGGACGTGCTGCGGAGCTTGGGTGCCGAGATCGACGAACACTTCGAAGAGACCGCCAGCGGAGACGCGGGGGGTTCAGGGGACGCCCGGCCGGAAGCCCGTGCGGCTACTGCGACGGCGGCAAGCACTGCAACGTCGGCAACCACCTCGCCCGGGAAAGGGACCCCATGAGCGTCAACTTGACCTTGTTGATCGTCATGGGAGTGCTCTACGCCTGTGGTATCTATTTGATCCTGGAACGCAGCCTGACCCGCGTCCTCCTGGGGCTCATGCTCCTGGCCAACGCCACCAACCTTTTGATCCTCGCGACGGGTGGCTATGCCGGACTTGCCCCGCTGTTCAACAAATCGACGGATCCGCGCGACTACAACGATCCTTTGCCGCAAGCGTTGATCCTGACGTCGATCGTGATTTCCTTCGCGGTGACGGCATTCATGCTTGGCATCATCTACCGGACCTGGGCGTTGGCACGCCAGGACGATATCCAGGACGATGCCGAAGACCGGCGCGTCGCGAAGACACCCAGCTTTGACGCCGAAGACGACTCGGTGGTTCCCGAGGAAACATCCGAATTCCCGGTCACGGCAGTCACCGAAGCTGCCAAGGAAGGAGGCCCCCTGTGAACATCGCCAGCCTGGCGCCGCTCGCCGTCGTACTTCCCATCCTCGGTGCCGCACTGACATTCGCCCTGAACAGGAACCCGCTGGCCCAACGCGCGGTCAGCATCGCTTTGTTGTCCCTTACCTTGCTCCTGGAATGCTGGCTCCTTGCCTCGGTATGGACTACAGGCACCGCGTCCGTCACTCTGGGCGGCTGGCAGCCGCCGTTTGGCGTGGTGATGGTGGTAGACCAGTTCTCCTCGCTCATGTTGGTGGTCTCCTCCGTCATCAGCCTCGCCGTGCTCGTCTATGCCACCGGCCAAGGCATGGCCGACGGCGACCGCGAGGCACCGGTCTCGATCTTCCACCCGACCTACCTGATCCTGGTGGCCGGCGTCTCCAATGCCTTCCTCACCGGTGACCTCTTCAACCTGTACGTCGGCTTCGAGATCTTGCTGACGGCGAGCTACGTGCTCATGACCTTGGGCGGCACCGGTCCGCGCATCCGCGCCGGGGTCACGTACGTGGTGGTTTCCGTCGTGTCCTCGGTGTTGTTCCTTATCGCCATCGCGATGATCTACGGGGCCACCGGGACCATCACCATGGCGGATCTCGCCATCAAGTTGGCCGAACTGGATCCGGGCACCAGGAACCTGCTTCACGTCATGCTGCTCGTGGCATTCGGCATCAAAGCCGCCGTGTTCCCGCTGTCCTTTTGGCTGCCGGACTCGTATCCGACGGCGCCAGCACCGGTCACAGCCGTGTTCGCCGGCTTGCTCACCAAAGTGGGTGTCTACGCCATGGTCCGGACGGAGACCCTCCTCTTCCCGGGCGATACTTTGAATACCCCGTTGATGGTGGTTGCACTCCTCACCATGTTGGTGGGCATTCTCGGTGCCATAGCCCAGAGCGACATCAAACGATTACTCTCCTTCACCCTGGTCAGCCACATCGGCTACATGGTGTTTGGGCTGGCCATGTCTTCCGTTGCCGGGCTTGCTGCCGCCGTCTTCTACGTGGCCCACCACATCACGGTCCAAACGAGCTTGTTCCTGGTGACTGGCTTGATTGAGCGCCGCGGTGGGAGCTCCTCCGTGGACAGGCTCGGTGGGCTCGCAAAGCTGTCTCCGCTCCTCGCGCTCTTGTTCTTCATTCCGGCCATGAACCTCGCAGGAATCCCGCCCTTCTCCGGGTTCTTGGGGAAGCTCGGACTCCTCCAGGCAGGCATTGCCCTGGGGACGCCACTGGCCATTACCTTGGTGGTGGGCGGCGTGGTCACGAGTCTCTTGACGTTGCTGGCAATTGCGCGCGTCTGGAACCGCGCCTTCTGGCGGAAACCGGAGGATGCGGATTACCCTGCCGCCGTCCTGAAAGACACGGCGGCCGTCGGGCTGCTTCCGCGGACCATGGTGGGGCCAACCGCCGCGCTCGTGGTCTTTGGCGTGGCGCTGACAGTCTTCGCCGGTCCGCTGTTCCAATTGGCCGGAAACTCCGCGGAACAGATGCTGGACCGTACCGCGTACATCCATTCCGTGCTCGGCGGGAATGCCAAAGTTCCAGGAATCGCGGCACCGCAGGGTGACGCACCCACCGGGGCCGTACCGCAGGGAGGTGGCAAGTGAGCCGCAAGCGGATTTCGTTCCGCACCGAGTTGCCCCTGCTGGTCTGGCTGGTGGTCGTTTGGGGTGCGCTTTGGCGGGACTTCAGCCCCGGCAACCTGGTGTTCGGTGCGCTGATCGCGGTGGTGGTAGCCAGGGTCTTCTACTTGCCTCCAGTGGAGCTCAGCGGACGATTCAACGTGCTGCGGGCCATTCCTTTCGCCGTCGTGTTCCTTGGCAAAGTGGTGGCCGCGAGTTTCCAGGTCATGTACTTGGCGGCCTTCCGGGGCCCCTCGGTAACCAACGCCGTCGTCGCGGTTCCCCTGCGTAGCCACTCCGACCTCATGGTGACCGCAACAGGGCACGTGATTTCGCTGATTCCGGGTTCCCTGGTGGTGGAGGTGGACCGCTCGACGTCCACGCTCTATATCCACGGGCTCAATGTCCGCAACGATGTGGACACCGCCAAGCTGCGCAAGGAAGTGCAGGACACGGAGGCCTCGTTGATCCGGATCATGGGTACCCGCACGGAATTGGACGCACTCCAGGCCGAAGGCTGGCCTGCAACGAGGGGAGCCGGCTCATGAAAGACATCGTGCTGATCGTCACGGCGGTGATTCTTAGCCTCGCGGCGGCAGGCGCGATCTACAGGATCGCCGTCGGGCCTTCATTGCTGGACCGGGTGCTCGCCTCAGACGTGCTGCTCGCCATACTGGGTGCCGCGCTGGCCATCGACATGGCCGTCAACAGGCACCTCAACAACCTCGTGCTGCTCGTCGCGCTGACGCTGATCGGGTTCATCGGATCGGTGACGGTGGCCCGCTTCGTGGCCGACCGGAGGGGACAAGTCAATGACTCCTAACGCCACCGGAGCGGACGCCGTCATCGATGCCGTCACCGCGGTACTGCTGATTGTTGGTGCCCTGATGTCATTGGGCGCGGCAATTGGACTGTTGCGGTTCCCGGACCTCATGAGCCGCATGCATGCAGCTACCAAGCCCCAAGTGCTGGGGCTGTTCCTTGTCTTGGCGGCCATGGGGCTGCAGATGCGCGAATGGTGGGTTTGGCCGGTCCTCGCGGTCGCTTGGATTTTCCAACTGCTGACTGTGCCCGTGTCCGCACACATGGTGGGCCGGGCAGGGTACCGGACCAAGCACCTCCACCCCGAGCTTCTCAGCACAGACGAACTCGAGGCCGTGGTGCTGCGGGCTGCCGGTCAACGGGCGGCGGAGAAAGCTCAAGAAGCGGGCTCGGCAATGCCCCACGCTGGGAACGCCCGCAACGGCGGGAGCGCAGGTCCTAACGGCGTCAACGGCGGGCCGTCAGCCTAGACGATGTCCTGCGTCTTCGAGAAGCGGGAGATGGCGCGCTGGGTGCTCCGGCCGGCGAGAACCTGGATGACGGCACTGACAGTTGCCGAAATCAGGGCGAAGGTCAGCGCTGAGCGGAGGCTCGTCTCCATGTCGTCGTGTCCCTTGGGCGGCTTGTTGCCCGTGGTTTTTTCCCACAGCGCGTTGACGAGCTTGGTGCCGACAAAGCCTGCGCCGATGCTCACGCCGGTGCCGAGCAGTTTGATGAGGAGGTTCATTCCGGGACTCCTTGCGGGTGGAAACAGGACCGTCCCCAGCCTAACCCCACTTCAGGGCAGTTCCGGAGCAACGGATGGGGCTTGGCGCCTCAGCCGGAAGAACTCCTGCAAGGCTCCCGGCTTTGGACGCACGGGAACAATGTCACGGTCTTCGGCCAGCACCGCTTCCACCGTGCCGAGGGCGAGGAGCTCATCCAGTAGCGCCAGCGTGGGTGGCATGAGCTTGAGCGTTCCGGCGGCTTCGGCATCCAGGATTCCGCGGACCGGCATCCACAAGGACGATGACGCTTCCGTGGTCTGGTGCCTTGGCTCGGCTCCGGAAACCGGGCAAGCAAGGTAGAAGTACGTGTCGAAGCGCTTGGGCTGGTCCGGCGGAGTGACCCAGTTGGCCCATGGGCGGAGGGTGGCGGCGTCGAGCTTCAGCCCGGCCTCTTCGAACACCTCACGCTGCGCGGCCGCCAGTACCCGGCCCGCGTTGAACCGGGCGGAGGAAGGCTCGACGGCGATGCTGCTCCGGTGCCATGCGGCGGCGTGGCGCTCGACGACGTCGTCCGTGAAGTCCCAGCCGGAGCTGTCCGCCTGGTCCACTCGTCCGCCCGGGAAGACGACCATTCCGGCAGCGAAATCCATCGTGGACACCCGGTGCTGGACGAACACCTCCAAAGCCTGCGCCGCGTCTCCAGAGCGCCCAGGAACTGCGGCATCCCGGAGCAGGATCACGCTCGCGGCGAGCCTCGGTTCGGCCACTGTGGTGCTGTTCGCTTCGCCCATGCCTGCCAAGACCGCTCCTTTGCCCGCTTGCTGTGTCACATTCTGCTGGATCATTCTCCCAGTTTCTGTGGCCGCCCGCGCCATTCCGGGCCGGACTGCGCTCGCCCGGCAAATGATCCAGGGGAATCCGTCGGAACGCTTTTTGCCGCCGCGCCCGCAACCCCTCCAAGGTGTAAACTGAACCACGCCCAAAAGGGTGGATTGATAACGACAGGGGAGCGCCGCCGTCGGGCTCGCAGCAATGCGGCACGGAGGACGGGCGCTGAGAGTGCGGACAGCCGCAGACCCTCGAACCTGATCCGGCTAGTACCGGCGCAAGGGAGTCGAGTTCTCATAGTGTCCGGAACCGGCGCGGCGGAGGCCGCTCGCAGGCAACCGGGGAACACTTTCCCCTCCTGTTCCTCAGGAGGACAAAATGACTGGTATTTCTGCAAGGCCGGGCCTCACCAAGCCTGGTTACAACTGGCGCGTCGTGGACATTGTCGTGGCGGCACTGATCTCGATCGCCGGTGGCGTGATCTTCTGGGCATGGGACCAGATGGCTCTGGTCGCCACGCCTATGTCCGCCGGCTACCCGCCCCTGAGCGGCCTGATCGCCGGCGGCTGGATGATTCCGGCAGTCTTGGGCATGCTCATCGTCCGCAAGCCCGGTGCGGCAATTTTCTGCGAAACAGTGGCCGCCACGAGTGAGCTCATCATGGGTTCGCAGTACGGCACCACGGTGCTGATCTCGGGCCTGCTCCAGGGCCTCGGTGCGGAACTCATCTTCCTGGCCTTCATGTACAAGAAGTTCAACCTGCCGGTGTCCCTGCTGGCCGGTGCCGGTGCGGGCCTGTTCTGCGGTCTGAACGACTCCTTCCTGCCGTGGGGCTGGAACATCGCCTACGAACCGGTCGACAAGCTCGCGTACATCGTGTTCTGCACGGTCTCCGGGGCCGTCATTGCCGGTGCCCTGTCCTGGATCGCGACCCGCGGCCTGGCCAAGACCGGTGTGCTGAGCGCGTTCGCGTCCCGCAAGGCCGCTTCGGAGCCCGTCTTTTCCTGATGCCCAGTCCTGATTCCGGCACCTCTGCCGTGGTGCGACCCGCCGCCATTTCCGCGCAAGGCTGGGGCTGGCGGCACGCCGGCCGCACCACGCAGGCCATCCACGCCCTCGACCTGGACATCCGTCCCGGCGAGCGTGTTCTGCTGCTTGGCCCCTCGGGCGCAGGCAAGTCGACCCTCCTGCATGCCCTGGCTGGCGTGTTGGGCGAGGAAGGCGACGACGCCGACGAGACCGGTTCGTTGCTCGTGGATGGTGTTTCGCCGAAGGCCCAGCGGGGCCGTGCCGGACTCATGCAACAGGACCCCGAAACCCAGGTGGTGCTTTCCCGGCTGGGCGACGACGTCGCGTTCGGCGCCGAAAACCTTTGCGTGCCGCGGGAAGAAATCTGGAAGCGGGTCCATGAAGCGCTCGACGACGTCGGGCTGCGGCGTAGTGCCGGTGGCAGTGCGAGCGGCAACTTTGCGCTCGACCACCCGACGTCGGCCCTCTCGGGCGGGCAGAAACAACGCCTTGCGCTGGCCGGCATCCTCGCGATGCGGCCCGGCTTGATCCTCCTGGACGAACCGACCGCCAACCTGGACCCCGCCGGAGTGTTGGAGGTCCGCGATGCCGTGGGCCGCTGCCTCGACAAGACCGGCGCCACTTTGGTGGTGGTGGAACACCGGGTTTCGGTCTGGAAAGACCTTGTGGACCGGATCGTGGTGCTCCAGCCGGGCAGTTCCTCCTCCACGGGAGTCTCGACGCCGGCGGTGCTCCTGGACGGCGATCCGGACACCGTTCTGGCGCAAGCAAGGGACATGCTCACTGCTGCGGGCGTTTGGGTGCCCGGGTACGTGCCGGCCACCCGGCCACGTTCGGGAACAGGCGCCGGAACGGCGGCCGGCTCCGGGGCGGGGAACGGGGCGCGGAGCTCCGCGGCGAGGAGCGGGGGAGAGCTACTGCTCGCCACCCAGGAGCTCGCGGTGTCCCGCGAGCGGTCACGGCGCCGGGGGTTCAAAACCATCCCGCCCCTTCCCGTGCAGGCCGGACTCAACGCCGAAGTGTTCGCCGGGCGAGCGCTGACCATCACTGGCCCCAACGGCGCGGGAAAATCGACCTTCGCTTTGACTCTCGCGGGGCTGTTGGCGCCGGTGTCCGGGGCGGTGACAGCCGCCGTCGGGCTCAGCGACGGTGCCGGCACTGACCCGTTGAAGTGGAAGGCCCAGCAGCTGATCTCCCGCATCGGGACCGTGTTCCAGGAGCCCGAGCACCAGTTCGTCACCGGCCGGGTGCTCGACGAGCTGATGTTCGGCCCCAAGCATCTTGGCCATGGCGAGGAGCGCGTGGACGAGTTGCTGGAGCGGCTGCGCTTGGGGCATCTCGTGGACGCCAACCCGTACACGCTCTCCGGTGGCGAAAAGCGACGGCTGTCGGTGGCCACGGTGCTCGCCGCGCACCCCCGCGTCCTGGTGCTGGACGAACCCACTTTTGGCCAGGACGCCAACACGTGGGCTGAGCTTGCGTCGTTCCTGTCTGAACTGCTCGACGCCGGCACATCCGTGGTTTCCGTGACCCACGACCAGGAATTCAGCTCCGTCCTTGGCGGCGCCGAGATGCGGCTCGAGCCTGCATTCCAAGGCGGCGCCCGGCAGGAAGCGGGTGCGGCATGAGGGACGCACTGACCCTGCGCGGCAACAATGCCCTCCTGACACGCGCGAATCCGCTGGCCAAGTTCGTGTCGGTCTTCCTGGTCACCCTGGTTTTGGCGTTGTCCATCGACTTGGTGTCAGCCTCGACCGCGCTCCTCGGCGAACTGGCGTTGTTCCCCCTCGCGGGGCTCACCGTGCGCTTGCTCTGGCAGCGCGGCTGGCCCTTGATTATCGCGGCCGCGCTCGGAGGTTGGAGCACCGCGATCCTGTCGGCGGACAGCGGAAGGATACTGCTCGACGTCGGGATCTGGTCTATCAGCGAAGGCTCACTTCAGCTGGGACTCGGCTTCATGCTGCGTGGCCTGGCCATCGCGCTGCCAGCCATCCTCCTCATGAGCTGCACCGATCCGACCGACCTTGCCGATGCCCTGGCGCAGAAGGCGAAACTGCCGCACCGTTTTGTCTTGGGCACCTTGGCTGCGCTGCGGCTCGTCGGGCTCATGGCGGAGGAATGGCAGACCATCGGCATGGCACGGCGCGCGCGGGGTGTCGGCTCGCGCGGGAGCCCGCCGCAACGGTTCAAGGCCATGCTCGGCCAAAGCTTCGGGCTGTTGGTCCAGGCGATCCGTCGGGCGTCCCGCTTGGCCGTGACCATGGAGGCGCGGGGCTTCGGCGGCGGACGGCGGACCTGGGCACGCGAATCCACCTACAGCCGCCTGGACGTCTGGGTTCTCGCTGGCGGGCTGGTCATTGCGGCCGCAGCCGTGCTCGCGGCCCAATGGGCAGGGACGTGGCACTTCGTCTGGCTGAAGCAGCCCAACTGACTCGCATTTGTTGTCGTTTTGGGGCCTCATAACGACAACTACTGCGAGTTACTTGGGTGTTGTCGGGCGGGCCGCGAGCAAACGCAACACGCAGGCTTTGGACCAACGCATATCGCACGAGACGACTATTCTCCAGCATAATCGGCGTGTTGTGTCACAAAACCTCCAGTCCGTAGACCATCCGTGATATTTATTAGTCATGACGCAACCGACTGCCGAACATGTAGGTCTCCTTCTTCGCGACGCCCGTGGCGAAAAGGGCTGGACACAGGGCCAGCTCGCTTCGGAACTGGGTACCAGCCAAAGTGCCATTGCCCGTATGGAGCAGGGCAAGCAGAACCTCAGCCTACGCATGATCGAGCGCCTTGAGTCGATCTTCGGGCGAACTATCGTCAAGGTCGGCAAACGGCAGATGACCCACCTGCGTGTGGAGGGCGGACGCACGCTCTCCGGCTCGGTGGACGTCAACAGCAGCAAGAATGCCGGCGTCGCCCTGCTCTGCGCGAGCCTCATCAATCGCGGCACCACCACTTTGCGCCGGCTTGCCCGGATCGAAGAAGTCAACCGGATCGTCGAGGTCTTGACCTCCATCGGTGTCGAGTGCACCTGGCTGAACGGCAACGATCTGCGCATCCGCCGCCCGGAGACCCTTGACCTCGCCTCCATGGACGTGGAGGCCGCACGCCGCACCCGCAGCGTCATCATGCTGCTCGGCCCCCTCCTCGATGAGGCAGCCTCATATCAACTGCCCTACGCCGGCGGTTGCGATCTCGGGACTCGAACCGTGGAACCGCACATGCAGGCGTTGCGGCAGTTCGGGCTCTCGGTGGAGGCCAAGGCCGGCTTCTATTCGGTACAGGCCCCACCTGCCGACGGCGACCACCGCACCTTCGTGCTCACGGAGCGCGGCGACACCGTGACCGAGAACGCCATCATGGCCGCCGCACACCGCAGCGGTACCACGGTGATCCGCAATGCCAGCCCCAATTACATGGTGCAGGACCTCTGTTTCTACCTGCAGAGGCTCGGCGTGGTGATCGACGGCATCGGGACAACCACCCTGAAGATCACGGGCCGCCCGGCGATCGACGTCGACATTGAATACTTCCCTTCGGAAGACCCGATCGAAGCCATGAGCCTGATCACCGCGGGCATCGTGACCAACTCGGAGGTCACCATCTGCCGGGTCCCCATCGAGTTCATGGAGATTGAACTTGCCACGCTTGAGCAGATGGGCCAGCAGCTCGACATCTCCGGCGAATACTTTGCGCGCAACGGACGGACTCGCTTGGTGGATGTCACCACCAAGCCATCACGCTTGCGTGCGCCTGAGGACAAGATCCATCCGATGCCGTTCCCAGGGCTGAACATCGACAACTTGCCGTTCTTCGCGGTCATCGCAGGCAATGCCGAGGGACAGACCATGATCCACGACTGGGTCTACGAGAACCGTGCGATCTACTTGACCGAGCTCAACAAGCTCGGTGCCCAGGTTCAACTGCTCGATCCGCACCGCATCTATGTCAATGGTCCGACCAAATGGCGCGGCGCGGAAGTCGGATGCCCCCCGGCACTCCGACCCGCAGCTTGCCTGCTGTTGGCCATGCTGGCGGCCCGCGGCACGTCCGAGTTGCGCAACATCTATGTGATTGAGCGCGGATACGAGGACCTGGCCGAGCGGCTCAACACTATTGGTGCCAAGATCGAGTACTTCCAGGACTGACGCGCGTCGGATTCTGCACGATTCGGACTTCCAGCAGAATCATTCGGGCGTGCCGCAAAATCCCGATCTGTCTCCGCAAGGCCGCCATGGCGCACAATGGATCCGTGCGCACTTTTGGTGTGGAAGAGGAATTGCTGATCGTCGATCCCGTGACCGGCGAGCCGCTCGCCCTTGCCGACGCGCTCCTCTCGGGCCCCGCCCAGGACGGCCCCGAAGGCCACGATGGCTCCGGCCACCATGACCCACCCCACGACGGCCCCGAGCTCGACGGCAACGACAGCCCCGAAATCGGGCCTGCCCTTGAGGAGATCGACGGTCCCGATACCGGCCTAAGCCACGAGCTCAAGCTTGAGCAGATCGAAACCCAGACCCGGCCATGCCGCAGCTACGCGGAGCTCTTGCACCAGATCCGCAGGGCCCGGGGCCTCGCGAGCCACGCCGCACGGCGCCACGGCGCAAGGATCGCCGCGTTGGCCACATCGCCCGTGGACGCCGCGTTGCACACCACTCCGGATCCCCGGTACGCCATCATGCTCGAACGCTTCGGCATCACCGCACACGAACAGCTCACCTGCGGATTCCACGTGCACACCTCGATCGAGTCCCCCGAGGAAGGTGTGATGGTCCTGGACCGCATCCGGGACAAGCTCGCCGTCTTCACCGCGATCAGCGCCAATTCTCCCTACTGGCGGGGGCTGGCCACGGGTTTCGAGAGCTATCGGACGCAGGCATGGAACCGCTGGCCTTCGTCGGGACCGTCGGCCATCTTCGGTTCCTTGGCTGCTTACCGGAGGGTTGTCAGGAGGCTCATCGAAACGGGAGTGTTGCTCGACGAGGGGATGGTTTACTTCGACGCCAGGCTCTCCCGGCACGTTCCCACAGTGGAGGTCCGGGTGGCCGATGTCTGCCTACGGGCCGAGGATGCGGCGCTCCTCGCAGTGCTCGTCAGGGCCTTGGTCGAGACTTCTGTCCGTGAGTACCATGCTGGAATAGAGCCGGCGGCCGTACCCACGGCGCTTTTGCGGATGGCGTCCTGGCAGGCAAGCAACTTTGGACTGCGCACCGAGCTGCTGGACTTCGGAACGTTCCGCCCGGAGCCCGCCGCGGACGTCGTCTGGTCGTTGGTGGAGTATCTGGAACCTGTGCTGGCCGAGCAGGGTGAATTCGACCTGGTCCAAACCGGAGTGGCAGCGATCCTGGGCCGTGGCAACGGCGCCATCGAACAGCGTGGTGTCGCTGAGCGCTGGAGCGAGAGCAACGGGGGCGCGCCCGACGCCGCCGGGCTGGCCGCCGTCGTCGAGCACGCTGTTCAGATCACGATGCGCTCAGAGCGGGACGAGAGCGACACCAAGCCGCAACCCGTCCTCACTTGGGTGCGCCAGGACTGGCGCGAAGCGCCGGGCTAACCCGGCGCCCGGCTAGACCTGCTTGAGGGCCCGCTCCAGGTCCCCGATGAGGTCGTCCACATCCTCCAGCCCCACCGAAAGCCGCACGACGCCGTCGCTCAGGCCAATGGCCGCGCGGCCTTCCGGACCCATGGCGCGGTGCGTGGTGGTGGCGGGGTGGGTAATAAGGGACTTCGAATCGCCCAGGTTGTTCGAGATGTCGATGACGGCGAGCCCGTCCAGCAGCGCGAAGGCGGCCTCTTTCGCCGATCGCCCGGCAGAGGGGAGCAGCTCGAAGGTGAGCACGGTTCCGCCGGCCTTCATTTGCTTCGCGGCGAGCTCGAACTGCGGGTGCGACTTCAGGAGCGGGTACTTGACCCAGCTGATGGCCGGCTGTTCCTCAAGCCATTCGGCGATCCGCAACGCAGATGCCGAGGAGTGATTGACGCGCAGCGCCATCGTCTCCAGGCCCTTGGTCAGGACCCAGGCGTTGAACGCGGAAAGCGACGGCCCGGTGTGCCGCATGAGCTGCTTGACGGGACCGTCGATGAATTCCTTGGTGCCCAGGATTGCTCCGCCAAGGACCCGGCCCTGGCCGTCGATGTGCTTGGTGCCCGAGTAGACAATCACGTCTGCGCCGAGCTCGCCGCAGCGCTGCAGCAAGGGGGTGGCGAAGACGTTGTCGACGACGACGGTAGCGCCGGCTGCGTGGGCCAGCTCGCTCACCGCGGCGATGTCCACGATTTCCTGCATGGGGTTCGACGGCGACTCGAAGAACACTGCGGTTGTCGGCTCGGACAGGGCAGCACGCCACTGGTCCAGGTCAGGCCCGTCGACGAAGACGGTCTCGACACCCCAGCGCGGCAGGATCTCGTTGAGGATGACGAAGCAGGAACCGAAGAGCGAGCGGGCGGCAACCACGCGGTCACCGGCAGCCAGCAACGCACCGAGGGCGGTGAAGACTGCGGACATGCCCGACGCCGTCGCGAAGCACGCTTCGGTGCCTTCGAGCAGGCGGAGGCGCTCCTGGAAGGTGGCAACGGAGGGGTTGCCGTAGCGGGAGTAGACGAAGCGCTCGTCCTCGCCCGTGAACGCGCGCTCTGCGGCTGCGGCGGATTCGTAGACGAAGCCGGAGTTCAGGAAGACGGCCTCGGACGTTTCCTGGAAGTTGGTGCGGTCAAGGCCGCCGCGGACTGCCTGGGTGTCAGGGCTCCAGCCGGCGGCGTCAGGATTGAAAGTCACTTAGATGTTCCCCAGGTTCGTTGGAAGTCCGCGGTTTTTCCAGCCGTTCACGGTTCGCTCGCCGTAGCGGTCCGGTTCGCCCTCAAAGCCCTCAAGGACGTTGTAGGCGGTGTAGCCGGCCTGCGTTGCGGCGATCGCAGCGGCGATGGAACGCTGGCCGGAGCGGCAGAGGAAGACCAATTCGGTGCCGTCCGCTTCGGGAGCCTGCTGCTTCAGATCGTCGATGAAGCGTGAGTTGGGGATCCCGCCGGCCAGGTTCCACTGGATGAACAAGGGATCGTTCTCGGTGGCTTTGGTGTCCGGGATCCCGATGTGTGCCCACTCGCCTTCCGTTCGGACGTCCACCAGGATGGCGCCTTGTTCCAGCTTGGCCCAGGCGTCGTGCGGGCTGAGGTCGCCTGCATAGCTCATGCGTGGCCCTCGCCGTCGAACTCTTCATCAAGCTGGTCTACTGCATTGGCAACTGCGGCATCCGCGCTCGCGATCGCCGCGGGCAGGACGACAGCCTGGGCCACGATCACGTCGGTGCCGTTGAAGGTCGCGGCCGGACTGCCGTGCAACACATATCCCTCTGCGAGGGCGGTGGAAATCCGCTCGCAGAATTCCTTGGTGTCAGGGCCCGTGACGAGACGGTAGGAGAGTTTTTCTTCGGTGGGTTCAGGCATTGGTGCTCCTCAGTCACGCTTGCAGTTCGAAAGTGTCGATACGCCGAGTAGTCACCTGAGGCACCCCGCCGGAGAGAGGGTTGCCGACCAGCAAGTCAGGGCTTCGCGCTGGTACTCATTACTCAAGAAGAAAAATAACATCCACGACGGCGCCCTGCAGCACCGGCCGTCGTCATGTTCCGTAACCGGACGGCTGTGGATGGTGGGCCCACGCTGGCGAGGGCCCCGGGCTGAGCTTGCGAAGACTGGGAGCCAGTGGGGATTAGGATTCGGTTTCATCGGGCAGCGGTTCCAGGCTCGCCTGGATCCGGGGTGGGAGGGCGTCGAGCCGTGACCCTACCCCTGTGGGGGAGTGATGAAAAGTGGAACCCTGATGCTTCCGGATTTCCAGCAACTCGTGGACGGATATCCCGGTGGCCGTGGCGAGTGCATGCAGCGAGAGGCTGTTGTGATGAGCCAAGGCAAAAACAACACCCGACAGGGCTTCGAAACCTTCTGTCTCGTAGATTTCCTTCACCAAGTTGGACATGCCATTCGCATCATCGATTGATCCCGCTGACGCACCAGTCGCCATGGCCGTCAGCGACCATGCAGCAGAGTCGGGGCTGATGTAGATGCTCATGTCGATACCCTACGGACTCAGGCCCGCTTGGGGAATGGGCGATACGTTTATCTTTATGGCAGCACTCACCGATCTTGACCGCCAGCTCCTCTCTGCCCTGAGGGAGGACGGCAGGGCGTCCGTGGCCAGCCTCGCGCGCACGTTGGGCGTCGCCAGGGCCACTGTGAATAGCCGGCTCGAGCGTCTTGTCTCCTCCGGAACCATCGTTGGTTTTACCGCGAGGGTGCGCGACGAGGTCGATCCACTTGCGATTCGGGCTATTGCGCTCATTGCAGTGGAGGGAAGGTCTGCCGACAAGGTTATTCGCCAGCTCCGGGGACTTCCCGAGATTTGGGCGCTGCACACCACGAACGGAGGATGGGACCTCGTGGCGGAGCTACGCACGGAAAGCCTCAGCGATTTTGACCAGGTGCTGGGCAGGATCCGCGGCATCGAGGGGATCGTCAATAGTGAGACGAGTCTTTTGCTCAGCTCAGTTCTGCGATAACCGCTCACGTGACGTCGGCAGGCCGCTTAAGCATTAAGCGCAATTACGTTCGTCATTTTGTACAGATTTTCAATGAAAAGTACGTAGTTTGGCAATTGTGGATGCATATCGCCGCTCCGTAGCCTCGTAGCAACAGTGCTTATGAGGGAAAGGAGCGCACATGACGCGCTTTGTCGATGTCCGCAATATGGTTCGCTGGACGGCCGGGCGGGGCCCGGAGGTCATCATCTCGGAGATGATCCAGTACTTGGAGGACGACTTCCAGCGGTGGGAATCATTTGACAAGACTCCGCGGGTGGCAAGTCACACGCCATTTGGCGTCATCGAGCTGATGCCCACCAGCGACCACGAAACATACGGCTTCAAGTATGTAAATGGACACCCTTCGAATCCCGCGCGTGGCTTCCAGACCGTGACAGCTTTCGGTGTGCTGTCCGACGTCCATAACGGCTACCCGACGTTCCTTGCGGAGATGACTGTGCTGACGGCGCTGCGGACGGCCGCCACGTCCGGGATGGTCGCGAAGAAAATCGCGCGCCCCGATGCCCGGATCATGGGGTTGATCGGCACCGGAACCCAATCGGAGTTTCAGGCGCTGGCCTTCCGGGCGGCCCTGGGTATCAACACGGTCAGGATCTGGGACACGGATCCGGCTGCGATGGAAAAGTTCGTCCGGAACATGGCTCCCCTCGGCTTCGACATCACCATCGCAGCTTCGGCGGCGCACGCAGTGGAGGGTGCCGACGTCATCACCACGTGCACGGCGGACAAGGCCAATGCCACGATCCTGACAGCAGACCAGGTTTCGCCCGGTGTTCACATCAACGCGATCGGCGGCGATTGCCCAGGGAAGACCGAACTCGACGCTGCCATCCTCCGCCTCGGCGACGTCTTTGTGGAATACGATCCCCAGACGAGGATTGAAGGCGAGATCCAGCAAATGTCCGCCGATTTTCCCGTCACCGAATTCTGGCAGGTCCTGGGCGGGCACGCGCCGGGCCGGACCTCCAAGGACCAGATCACGATATTCGATTCCGTGGGCTTCGCGATCGAGGACTTTTCCGCCTTGCGGTATCTCCGCAATGCCGTTGACGGCTCGGAATTCTTCGAAGAGATCGACCTCGTCGCCAACCCCGATGACCCCAAGGACCTCTTCGGCCTGGTGCGGGCACTGTCTCCGATCGGATCCTGAGAAGCCCAACTCACTCGCATTTGTTGTCGTTTTGGGCGCTCAGAACGACAACAACTGCGAGTCAGTTGGGGGAGAAGCCTGGTGCGCCGGCCCCAGAACCGGCGCACCAGACGTTTTATCCGGGCATTCCTCCTAGCCTCGTCGCCAACCGGCTATACCGCCGCCAGGCGCAGGATCAGCTCGGCATGCCCGGGGAACCTCAAAACGAGCGACTCGATGTCCCGAGCCGTTGGTTTCGTGGAGTCCGATCTCTCGTATCCCGGTGAGAGGCTGCAGCTGACCAAGGCGAACCCCGGTCCGGCCAACTCGGCACCGAACCAGGTGGAGTTGGGGGCAACTCCTTGCAAGGTCTCGCCTGCTTCCGGGTCCGGACCCAACAAGGCCTCGGTATACCCAAAGTCCTGATAGCCCAGCTCCCGGGAGAAGACATGCAGCCTGATTGGTGTCCCCAAATGGAAGAACCACAGTTCGTCCTGCTTGAGGGCGTGCAACTGGAGGACCTCCCCCGCCTCCAGCAGGTACCAGTTGGAGCTGTAGAGCGGATGGTCGACGCCGAAGCGCGGAGGCAGCGCCGAACCGGCGATATCCTCGTTGCTCACGAGCGCGGGCGCGAACCAGCCGCCCACGCTAGCGGGGGACATGTCCAGCTGTTTGATCCAGTCCTCGGCGAATCCACTCATGTGACCGGATCCTTCAGCGAGAAGCAGACGGTAATCCCGATGATGTCCTTGCTGCCCAGGGCACGCAGCAACCCTTTTTGGGTCACGATGTCCACATTCACCATGCCGCCCTCCTTGCTGGGGACGGCGATGGTTTCGTGAAAGTTGAGCAGCGGCTTTCCGTTCGCCATCACTTCCTTGTCGTGGGCAACGTGTTCCGCGCGCGAGTCTTGGTGCCCGATCAACTCCGACTTGCTCATGCCCACCAGGTCCGCGAAGTTCTGGTTGACCCACAGAAAGACCGAATTCGCGTCCTTCACCACCCAGTACACGCCGTCCTGCCGGTCCAGCACATCGGCGACGCTCATGGGCGGAACTGTGGGAAGGAGCGCCGGGTCCAACGCCGGGGCGACAGTCATGGCGCAACCGCCGTTCCGCCGTCGGCCTCTAGTCTTTCGGCGAGGTCTTGCGCCAAGGCCACCATTGTCATGGTGGGGTTCCAGGAACCGCCGGTGGGCCAGAGGCTTCCGCCGGTGACGAAAACGTTCCGCACACCGTTGAGGCGGTAGTCGGTCCCGACGACGGCGTCCTCCTCTTCGCCGATCGGCAGGCTTGAGCTTTCGTGGACCAAGCCCGGCACACGGCGCTCCGGGATGGCGGGACGCTCGGCACCCCAGGTTCCGGCGTCGGGATCTCCGTGCCAGTATTCGACGCGCTCCGCACCTGCGGGGGACAGGACCCGCTCCAGCATCTGGAAAGTTCCCTCGTCCATGGTGTCCCATGTGTCGTCGTCGGTGGCGTTGGCCAACACCTGCAAGGTGACGTTGCAGGTGGGGTCCGTGCCGCCGGAGAGCCGCAAATGGTTCTCCGGGTTGCTTTCGTCCAGTTCGCCGAGGACGGCACAGACGAACACCAAGTAGTCCTCCGAGGACCGCAGCTGGGCGAGCGAAGCCGTGGCGACGACGTCGGGAGCGTAGCGTTCGGACTTCTGGGCGTTCTTGTCCGGGCAACGGTCGGAGAGGACCGAAAGCTGCACGTGGTACTGCATTCCGGCCCGACTCTTGCCCGCCAAATAGATGGCCGCCAGTTCCAACTCGCCGAGTTGTTCGCTGAAATCAAAATCCTCGCGGGGAACCCGGGCCACCAGCGAGGTGATGAAGTGGGCGCTGAAGTGCCCACCGGCGCCCTGGACCTGCGGGAAGGAATTCAGGACCAGGGTTGCCGGCGGAAGAGTGCCCATGGCCAAGACCAGATTGGCGTTGCCGACGTTCACCACGCCGCGGTTGGTGTTCAACGCCGTGGCCCGTCCGTCCTGCTGGAGCACGCTCAACACGGTGCAGTCCGTGACCATGCGAAGAGCGGCGCCCTTGCCTTGGGCCTCAAGTGCCGCTTGCTTGTCCGTCAGTTCAAGGAGGACTGCCGGCGTCGAGAACTTCGCGAAGTCCACGCCCGACGTCGCGCCGGTCGCCGCAGCGAGCGGGGCCGGCATGCTGCGGGTGGTGGCATCGATCTTGTGAAGGCCCGCCTCAAGCCTTTCCTGGAGGGCTTTCTGCATGATTCCGTAGACGGGCCGGGTGTCGTTGATCAGATCGACGACGGCGGCCGACCGACCGGCGTCGATTTGGTCCGCCGAAACCACGTTGAGCAGGTCTTCCGCGGACGTGAAGTGCGACTTGGCGGCGTCCATCACTGCCCGCGGCCAGCCCCGCATTTCATCTTCCTCGGGGCGGGGGCACCATGCGCTCCACATGATGCTGCGTCCGCCGTAGAAAGGGACCATGCCGTGTTGCCAGGAAATCTTGCCTGGCGGCTGGGTGGCCGTGGCGGCCGCCAAGGTCCACGGGAAGGTCTCCGAGAGGCCCCCCAGGGTCTCCTTGTAGGGCAGCGGAAGGTTCTGGAAGTGCTGCGGCAAGAAAAACGGACCCCGTTCAATGATCAGGATCCGTGCGTGCGGGTTGACTGTTAGTGTCCGCTCAGCAAAGGCGTAGGCGCAGAACCCGCTGCCGATGACGATGTGGTCGAATTGCTCTTCTTCGCGGACTTTTTTCCATTCCCCTTCGGAGAGGAAGAAAACATGATCCATGACCTTCTGGGGCGAGGGATCCTGGGGTCCTGGCGTGGGAAAACCGTGATTGAAATTCTGGGACGAAGAAACTGCACTCACAATGATGCCCTCCATCAACTTTGCTGATTCCACGGCACCGTGAAACCAGGTGCCCGCTGGGCCGAGAGGCAGATCACCCTTCCCCAGCAGAGTTCACGGGACTAGTTAACTACTGCCGCCATGGCGGCACAATAGAGTTCGGCAAGCTAAATTGCCTGGCCCGCTACACTCGGATCCATGGTGGGGCATGGGGGAACCAAAACCGTAGGGGTATTACTGGCAGGGCTGCTGCTTGCGGCCGGTTTGTCCGGCTGCGAATATACCGACGCCGGCGATCCGCAGCCGGCTGCCGGGCCGACGCGGAGTTCCCCGCCACGGGTCCAGTTGCCCACTAAGGATCAGGCAACCGTTGCGCTCGAAGCCAGCAACCTCGTTGCCGCCAAGCAACTTCTCGGGGCTGCTTGCGGAGCGGTGATCCTGGAGGATTCAGGCACGGTGGGTGGCCCCGTCAGCGGGATTAGAAAGACTGCGAGGGTGGAGGACGCAGGCCCGTATACCGTGACCGCAGCCTGTGTTGGCGCCTCGGACGTCCAGTTGGTCATCGCCCAGGATCCACGGACCGGCCTGGCCCCGCAGGACCAGACGTTCGATTGCTCTGTTCCCTATGCTCGCGTTGTTCAGCTGCAGCCAGGGCCGGTCACTGTCCAGGTCATGGTGATGCGGGCATATGCAGGCGCTTCCGCCGCGTCTACCGGCGGCGGAGTGACCGCGGTAAGGATCACGGCCGGCGGCTGAAATCCTCCGGCAAGCAGGCCGCGGCTATTGAAGGTGTCCCGGTTCCGGCGCGGTCCCAGGTGGCCGATGCGGCGGGGGTGGGCCGGGATGCGGGGGCCCGGGTACATGTTTGTGCAGGTGCGGCGGATGCGGGGGTGGCGGGCCACCGCGCAGGTGCGGCGGCTGCGGGATCTGCGGAGACCCCTCCGGTGCGTTCTCCCCGGGCGCGGTGTCCACCGTCTTGAGCCCGGCATCCTCGCGACCGGTTCCCATGGCGGCATCGTTGGATTCCTCGGTCACGAGCCCGTAATAGCTGTAGAGTTCCTGTTCCTGCGTCTCCGTGATCACGCCGCGGTCGCTCTCGATGCGCGGACCGTTCTTCACTTTGTCCTTGGCGAAGGCCACCCTGATCACCGAATTCTCCAGGCTGGCCCCGGAAAGCGGGGCGAAAGACTCTGACATGCCGAACAAGCCGGTCCGCACAGTGACAAAGACAGGATCCCCGGAATCACCACTGGTGAAGATTTGTTCCACTGAGCCGATTTTTTCCCCGTCGGCGTCCACCACAATCCCTCCGTTGAGGACGATGTTATCGATGTCCTGCAGACTGAGCATGAGGTAGATCCTTCTCGTACGGGCCCGGTGCTACCGCCCGAGCTGTTCTATATTCTGTCCCGATTCTTCGCACCCGGCGATAGGCTCCGTTTCCGGCACGCGCCGAACGCGCTCACTGTCCGGTGGCTGCCAGCACCGCCACCGCCGCGAACACCGTCAGAGGCGCAACGATCAGTCCGAAGATCGCATATCCCTTCCACGTAATCAGCACGTTCATGCGCATTAGCCGGTCGTGCCACAACAGGGTGGCCAGCGACGCCCAGGGGGTGATGATCGGGCCCGCATTGACTCCGATCAGCAACGCCGCCATCCGCGCGGGTGTCCCGGCGAGCGGTTCTGCCAGCAGGTAGGCAGGCAAATTGTTGAGGACATTGGAACCGGCGGCGCCCGTCGCGGCAAGCCGAATCAAATCCATGAAGCCCTGGCCTTGTCCGGCCAGTTGACTCAGCAACACGGGGGCCCCCAGGTGCCTGGCTGCTTCCATCACCAGAAAGAGGCCGGAAGCGAACAGCAACAAGGACCAAGGAATCAGCGACACCTTGAGAACACGCCGGCGCCGCAACGCGAACACCACGCCCAGCACAACGGCCCCGGCCAGGGCCGGGATCCATACCGGGATCCCGGACACCAAGGCAGGCAGCAGCAACACCAGCACCACAGCGCTGCACCCGAGCAGAATCCGGTCCGCCGCAGGCCTGGATTCGGCGCCGGCTGGCTGATCCGGCCTGATCCGCCCGAGCGGGATCCGTGAATAGCGGTTGCGCAGATCCCGCCGGAAGACGATCCCGATGAACAGCAGCGGTACGAGAACGGCCGCAAGGGAGGGGGCCCACATCAGGCCGGCAAACCCGCCCGGAGTAATACCGCCAAGGCTGTGCTGGGCCAGAAGGTTGGTCAGGTTGGAAATGGGCAGCAGCAGGCTTGCCGTGTTGGCCAGCCACACCGTGGTCAGTGCGAAGGGCAGCGCCGGCAGCCCGGCTTGCCGCGTCACACTGACCACCACCGGGGTCAGCAATACCGCCGTCGTATCCAAAGACAGGAAGACGGTACTGAGCGTCGCGAAGACCGCCAGGAACAGCCACAAAAGAATGCTGTATCCGCGGCCCCAATAACGGAGCCGGCGGGCAGTCCAAAGGAAGACTCCGGCCTCACTGCACAGCTCAGTCACAACGGTCATCGCGACGACGAACAGCAGAATCGGAGCCACCCGATCCACGAGTGCCGCGAGATCGGCGAAAGGCAGGGCGCCCGTGGCGATCGCCACGGCACCGGCCGCAAGCAGAACCGCTCCAATGATCGCCAGGCGCATGAACGGAGTCTATTCCCCGGCTAAGCTCGGATCACGTCGATCCTGACTGAATCCCTGCTTGACGGAAAACATAGGTGCAACAGTGACGCTTGCCGAGGACATCTTCAACCAGCCAATCCGGATCCAATTCGAGGCATTCATCGACGAGCACCGGCGCGCGCTCAATGACTCCTTGAACGGGTTGACGGAGGAACAGGCCCGGCGGTCATTGGTGCCGTCCCGGACCACCTTGCTCGGCCTCGTGAAACACGCGACCTTCGTCGAGAAGGTCTGGTTCGACGAAGCCATCACATGCCGTTCCCGTGCCGAGATCGGCATCCCTTCGACGCCGGACGAGTCGTTTATCCTCGATGACGGCGACACCGTCGCTTCAATCCAGCAGGCACACCGCGAGGCATGCGAAGCATCGCGCCAGGCGACATCGTCCTTGGGGCTCGACGACATGCTCAACGGCAACCGACGTGGCCCGCTTCCGCTGCGCTGGGTGTACCTCCACATGCTCCGCGAGCTCGCGCAACACTGCGGACACGCAGACATCCTGCGGGAGCAGATCCTGAGCCAGTAGCAGTCGCGAAAACCCTACTCGATCCCCGCGAACAGCTCGTTGAGCTCGGCCGTCAGCTGTTTGCGCATTGCCGGGGTGCCGATCTCCCTGCCATCCACATGGTTGACGGGCGCGATGAGCCGGATGCTCGAGATCAGCCACACCGCGTCGGCGTCGAACAGGTCTTGCGGAACCAGCGGGCCGTAGCCGAGCTCCCAGCCCGCTGCCTTTGCCTTGGTGAAAAGCGCGTCCTGGGACGTGCCCGGCAGGATTCCGCTGTCCAGTTGCGGAGTGATGAGGCGCTTGACGGTGCGTACCGAGCCGGCGCCGTCGTCGACCGTTTCAACGTGAGCCAGCAACACCGTGGAGGTCGGGCCCTCCAGGACACGCCCGTCCGTTGAGGTGAAGATCGCGTCGTCCGCACCTTGCTTGTGCGCGTAGCGCAGCGCGGCCATATTCACGGCATAGGACAGAGTCTTGGCGCCGAGCAGCAGCCAAGGGGCGCGGTCGCCCGCTTCCGTGTCGAAGCCACGGTCAAGAAGTACGACGTCGATGCCCGTCTCGCGCTGCCGGCGACTGCCCGCGGGGGACGGCGAAGCCTGGATCCAGCACGTAGGAGTCGAAGCGCCCTCAACGCCGCGCGTCACCAGAAGCTTGACGACAACCTCGTCCTCGGCCGGGCTTGGCGCGGGGAAGGCGTCGCGGAATTCGGTGATCGCGGTGTCAATCGCACGGCGCCAGACGTTCGGCTCAGGAATGTTGAGGTCGAGTGCGCGGGCTGAACTCTCAAGCCTGTTCAGGTGCGCTTGCACCTTCCGCGCACGGCCCTCGACGGCGAGCAGCGACTCGAAGACGCCGTCGCCTCGGGTGGCGCCCAGGTCGGTTGCCATGAGCTGCGGCTGGCTGGAATCGGCGATGCGGCCGTTTTCGAACGCTGGATCCAGGAAAACGAGGACCGTCGAGGCAGGTAAAGTCATGCTTCCAGCTTAGTGCTGGCCCGCAGGACAAACAGTTGGGAAGGGTGCGCCAGATAGGCTGGGCTGACTGCTAGTTCTTTGATTGGTTGTTTGACCGTGGGGGTGCGGGGTGCTGTTTCCTTTTCAGTTCGGGATCGAGTGGACCTGGCTCCTCAGCGCGTGGGCCATCGTTGAGATCATCTTGAGGGTCGTGCTGCTCGGCGTTATACCTGGAAACCGCCGTCCCACCACGGCCATGGCCTGGCTCCTGGCCGTCTTCCTCGTTCCGTCAGTCGGTTTCGTCCTGTTCCTGTTGTTCGGCAATTTCCGCTTGTCCCGCCGTCGTCGTGAACAGCAGGAGGAAGTCAACGAACGGGTGCGCGCCGGCACGTCGGCGCTCGCCGACGTCGTCAGCAAATACTCGGGACCGGAATGGGTGACCTCGGCTGGTGAACTGAACCAGCGCCTCGGCTCGCTGCCGATGGTGGACGGCAACTCCGTGGAGCTGATCCCCGGCTACGAGGAATCCATCAAGGCCATGGCGGAAGCGGTCCGGGGGGCCAAGAAGTTCGTCAACGCGGAGTTCTACATCATGAGCAGCGACTCGGTAACGGACGAACTCCTCACTGAGTTGGAAAATGCAGCCGCGCGCGGCGTCAATGTCCGCCTTCTGTTCGACCACATCGGCACGCTGCGGATCCCGGGCTACCGAAAGCTGGTCCGCAGGCTCAAGCGCGGCCAGATCCAGTGGCGCCGGATGTTGCCGTTGTTGCCCATCCACGGCCAGTGGCGCCGTCCGGATTTGCGGAACCACCGGAAAATCCTGGTGATCGACGGCGAAATTGCCTTCACCGGCTCCCAGAACCTGATCGAGCCTTCCTACAACAACCCCAAGCACCGACGCGCCGGGCGTAAGTGGGTGGAGCTCATGGCGCGGATGGAGGGGCCGATCGTTGCGACCCTCAACGTTGTCTTCGCTACTGACTGGCTCAGCGAAACCGATGAATCCCTCGAACATCAACTGCAGGTCGCGGTCCAGGCAACACCCGGCCGGATGACAGCCCAGGTGGTTCCCAGCGGCCCGGGGTTTGTCACGGAAAACAACCTGCGCCTGTTCAACACGCTGATCTACTCGGCCCAGCACCGAATCTCGATTTGCAGTCCGTACTTCGTGCCCGACGATTCGCTGCTGTATGCCATCACGACGGCGGCCCAGCGAGGCGTCGACGTGGAGCTTTTCGTCTCTGAGAAAGGCGACCAGTTCCTTGTCCACCATGCGCAGCGCTCCTACTACGAGGCGCTCCTCGAAGCCGGGGTACGGATCTACCTCTACCGCGCGCCATACGTGCTGCACGCCAAGCACTTCACCATCGACGAAGAAGTGGCAGTTCTCGGCTCCAGCAATATGGACATGCGCTCCTTCTCGCTCAACATGGAGGTGTCCGTGATGCTACTGGGCGCCGAAGCCGTGGACAGCATGCGCTCCGTGGAGTCGAGCTACCGGGAAATGTGCCGGGAGTTGACCCTGCAGGACTGGTTGCACCGGCCGATGCTTGCCAAATACGTGGACAACGTTGCGCGGTTGACCGCCACGCTGCAGTAGGGCTCAGTCCTCGGCGCAGGCCTCATCCGCGGGTTCGGCGTGGATCCTCGACAACAGCCCATGGAGTTGCTGGAGCTCATCGGCGGAGAATCCGGCAAAGGCCTCCTGCTCGACGTCGGCCACCGCAACTTCAATCGACGCCACCGCGCGCTTGCCTTCCGCAGTGATTTCAACGATATGGCGACGGCGGTCCGCGGGATCGCGGCGGCGCTCCGCCAGCCCTTCGCGCTCAAGGTCGTTCAGGACCGCCACCAGTCCGCTTGCGTCGATGGAGAGGATATCGATGAGGCCCTGCTGACTGAGCGGCCCGGACTCGTCAAGCCGGCACAGCAGCACGGCATGCCTTGGACTGAACCCGGAGGAGTCCAGCGCCTGGCGGAGGCGCGTATTCATGATGCGCCCGTGGCGCGCCAAGAGGAACCCCAGTTGCTTTCCCGCTGCCGAAGAACTCATCAGGAAAATCTTATCACTGAGGAAATTATTGACTATTCGAAATCGTTGTGACTCATAAACGATCTGAGCGGCACAAGCCGAGCAGCGTGAGCTTCTTACATAAGGGAGTTGCCATGAATGACCAGGCTCAGCACCCCACTGTGGTGGTTATCGGCGGAGGCTACGGCGGGATCTCCGTAGCCAAGGCGCTGGACGAACATGCGACCGTTACGTTGGTGGAGCCCAAGGACGCTTTCGTGCACAACATTGCGGCCCTCCGATCTGTGGTCCAAACCGATTTCCTGCCGCGGATGTTCCTTCCCTATGACCGCCTGCTGGCGCACGGTGAGGTACTCCGGGACCGCGCTGTCCGGGTGGACGGGCACACCGTCGAGTTGGCTTCGGGTGCCAGCTTGGCGCCGGACTACATCGTCCTCGCGAGCGGTTCCAGCTATCCCTTCCCGGCCAAGAGTGATCGACTGGTCACCACCGACGCCATCGCCCGCTACCAAGCCGCACATGATGACCTCAAACGCGCGGACAGGGTGATGCTGCTGGGCGCCGGGGCGGTAGGCCTTGAATTTGCCGGCGAGATCGCCTCCGCGTGGCCGGACAAAGACATTGTGCTGGTGGATCTGGCGCCGGACATCCTTCCCGGACCGTACGATCCGCGGCTGCGGACCGAGGTCAACCGGCAGCTGGATGAGATAGGCGTGCGGCGAATCATGGGCAGCGCGTTGGTGCAGTTGCCTCCGGTTCCTGCGGGTGAATTCGCCACGTTCACGGTCAATACCACGGACGGCACTGCAATTGAGGCGGACATCTGGTTCCGCTGCTACGGAATAGCTCCGCAGACGGACTATGCGGCCGGAGACCTGCTTGCCGCGCGGACTGCCGAGGGCTACCTGGACGTCACCTCCGAACTCCGCGTCGTGGGCTTCGAGAACGTGTACGCCTTGGGCGACATTTCGGCGATTGACGTGAACAAAGCCGGCGTCGCTGGGCGCGAGGCCGCCGTGGTTGCCAAGAACATCCAAGCCCAGATTGAGGGCTCCGCGGAACTGGCCGCTTACACGCCGTCGAAGCCCGTCATCATCCTTCCGCTGGGACCGTCCGGCGGCTCGGGACAACTGCCCGACGGCGAGATCGCCAGCCCGGAGCTGATCTCCCAGATCAAGGGCCAACACATGATGATCGACCGCTACGTCGAAATGTTGAACCTCGGGGCATGAGCTGGCTGCCTCCGCCGACTGCTAGTACTCGCCCTTGATCACGAAAAACGAGCCGCGGATAACGCCTGCCAACTTTGACTTCTGGCGAGCGAACTTGAAGCGTGACGCGAGTTCTTCCGGAATCTCCATGCCTTCGGCGAGTTTGAATCCGACCGCCCGCTTTCCGCCGGCATCGATGCTGTACATGACGTTGATCGACAGCCCCGACTCGTAGAAAACGTAGGCCATCCGCAAACCGTCGACTTCGAAGGCTGTCGCTTCCAGCGGGCGGGAGCTGATGACGATGTCACGCTCGTCCTTCAGGATACGGCTCACCCGCTCGACCACCTCCGGAACCTCGCCCGCAGGGCTCACTGTGAAGGCATGGTCGTACTTGTTCCGGTAGTAGCGGCCCTCGTTGGCACGCAACCCGGCAAGCGCCTCGGCAACGGGAGACGATTCCAGACCGACAGTAGAAACATTCTCGAAGTCAACGATGTACGGCATGCACCCTCCTAGTAAGACGTAGTGGGACCAATGCTAATGCTTGGGGTGCGGGCACTCCCAAGAGGGCTTTCCTTCCGGCCGCAATGGGGCGATTCTGTAATTCCAAGCATGTTTGGAAGCGTTCTTCGGAGGCGTCATGGCGCGGAAAAACGAGTCCCCGGCTGTGCAGGCACTGCCTGAGCCGGGAGACGAATACCCTGAGAAAGTCCGGATCCTCGCCGAAGGCCGATTGGTCAGCGACAGGCTATGGAACGCGGACCTCGCACCGGCGCGGCAACGCAATTGGAGGGTTCGCAGCCTCTTCGCCCTGTGGATGTGCGACGTCCACAGCATCGCCGGTTACACTTTCGCGGCAGGCCTCTTCATCACCGGACTGGTGGGCTGGCAGGTCTTCCTGGCCCTGGTCCTCGGCATCACCCTGGTCTACTTCCTCATGAACTTTGCCGGGACGGCCGGGCAGAAAACGGGCGTTCCGTATCCGGTCCTCGCGCGGATGTCGTTCGGCCTCTTCGGAGCGAACCTGGCTGCCCTGATCCGGGCACTTATCGCGATCGCCTGGTACGGCATCCAGACCTGGCTCGCCTCGGAAGCCGTGCTGGTGCTGCTGTTTTCCGTGTGGCCCGAGTTGACCTCGCTCGACGGTCCCGACGTGCCGCGCATCCTTGGCCTGACGCCGCTCGGCTGGGCGGCTTTCCTGGTCCTCTGGGCGGTCCAGCTGCTCGTCATCAGGCGCGGCATGGAGACGGTCCGGAAGTTCCAGGACTGGGCCGGTCCCGCCATTTGGGTGGCCATGTTCGCGCTCGCGATCTACATCCTGACGCAAGCGGGCAACAAGTTCAGCCTCTCGATCCCCGGCGTCGCGCCCTTGGACGGCCCGGCAGCCCTGACCCAGTTCTTCTCTGCCATCGCCCTCACAGTCACGTACTTTGCTGCGCTTCTCCTGAACTTTTGCGATTTCTCCCGGTTCTCGCCGGACCGGAAGACCATCCTGCGCGGCAACTTCTGGGGCCTGCCCGTGAACTTCATCGCGTTCGCCCTTGTCACGGTGGTGGTCACGGCCGGCGCGGCGTCCTACTTCACCGCAGACCAGTACCGCGGGCAGGACATGTTCAAGGTCATCACCGATCCTGTGGCGATCGTCCAGGCGATCAAGAATCCGTGGATCACCATCATCGCCGCCGTGACCTTCGTCGTGGCCACGATCGGCATCAATGTGGTGGCCAACTTCGTCTCAGCCTCCTACGACCTCGCCAACGTGGCCCCGCACCGGATCGACTTCCGCCGTGGCGGCCTCATCAGCGCGGTGCTCGCAATTGTGATCCTGCCTTGGAACCTCTTCAGCAGCCCCGTGGTGATCGTGTATTTCCTGGGCGGCCTCGGCGCGTTGCTCGGTCCACTGTTCGGGGTCATCTTCACGGACTTCTTCCGCATCCGGCACCAGCGGTGCAAGGTCTCGGACCTGTATCACGAGGACGAGAACGGCCTCTACTTCTACACCAAAGGCTGGAACCTCAAGGCCATTGCCGCGCTGGTTCCGGCCGCCGTCGTCGCGGGTGTCTTGGCGCTGGTCCCGGCACTGCAGACCTTCCTCCCGGGAGGCTCGGGCCTGGGCCCGTATTCATGGTTCGTGGGGGCCATCCTCGCCAGCCTGATCTACTACACGATCACCCGCAACGATCCCCGGACGGTCCGCGCCAGGACGGAAGAACACGACTGATTCTCAGGTAGTGGGAAACTCCGCGCCCAGGGCGGAGAGCACGCCGAACGCCTTGGTCCGGATTTCCTCGTATTCGTCCTGGGGCGTCGAGTCCGCCGTAATGGCGCCGCCGACGCCGAGACTGAGCGTGCGTCCGCCGTCGCCGTCGGGACCCATCACCAAGGTCCGGATCACGACGGCGAGATCCGTCGCCGCGTTGAGGGAGAAGTACCCGATCGCGCCGGAATAGACGCCGCGCGGTCCGGACTCCAAGCCGTCAAGGATGTCCATGGTGCTGATCTTCGGGGCGCCCGTCATGGACCCGGCAGGGAACGCGGCCGCCACTGCCTCGGCCCGCGGTGCTCCGGGTCGCAGCCGGGCGTCGATGGTGCTCACCATCTGGTGCACCGTGGCGTAGCTTTCCACCGCGCACAACCGGCTGACGGTCACCGATCCGGGCACGGCGAAATGGCTGAGGTCGTTGCGGAGCAAATCCACAATCATGATGTTCTCGGCACGGTCCTTGAGCGAGGATTCAAGGCCACGGCGCAGCGCCTCGTCGATGACCGGATCGTTGGCCCGCGCCCTGGTGCCCTTGATCGGCTCGGCCCGCATGCCGCCGTCGGAAGTTATCCGCAGGAAGCGCTCCGGCGAGGTACTCGCGACCGTCAGATCGCCGAACCGCAAGTAGCTCGCGAACGGCGCCGGGTTGCGCTTGCGCAGCGCGAGGTAGCTCTCCCACGGGTCCAGCCCGGGATCCGAGGCGGTCACGGTGGTGGTCAAGCAGACCTCGTACGTGTTGCCCTCGGCGATCTGGTTCTGGGCTTCGGTGATTTTGCTTTTGTATTCGTCCTCGGTGTCGCGGCTGGAGAACTCAAGTGCCACTGCGGAACTCCCGACGGCGGGATCCCCGGCCGGGTGCCTCGGCGCGGTGGCCGATTGGGGTGCCGACGCCGCAGACAGCACGGCCCCGCGCGCAAGCCCAAGCCAATCGCCGGCGTCTGGGGCATCGATGGCGAGCAGCCACACTGTTTCGTCACGGTGGTCGATCACCACCGCCCGGCCGGCGAAGAGCAACGCCGCATCCGGAGTGCCGGCTTTGACATCGCTGCCACCGGTCTCCCGCTTCAGTTCATAGCCGAGGTACCCCAGCCAACCGAGCGTGAATTCGCAGTCATAGCCTTCCGGTGCCCTCAAGGCCTTGCGGCCCCACACGGTGTCCAGCCAGCGGAAGAAGGGACCGGTGGTCTCCACGGTGGCGCATCCGGCACTCAGCCGGGTGGATCCGGAACTGTGCGTTACAGCCTGACCGAATGAACCGCCGTCGTCCGCGAGGATGCTGAAGCGGCTCCGCTCGGCCGCGGCGTTGGGGGATCCGGCGTCGCTGACTGTGTCCCTGTTGGAGGACGTGTTGGAGGAATCGAGCCAGACGGCATTGGCGGACTTGGCGTACAGCGCTTGGAACAGGTCAGCGGCGTCCGGCGTGGCGTCGATCCGTTCGGCCTTGAGCTGCAATCCGCGGCGCGCCGAGAGCTCGGGAGCCAGCACGGGGGAGAGCGAAGAGAGGTAGCTCAGCGCCTGCAGGGCGTCGTCCGGGGCGTTTCCGTCCGCGCGGTTCAGCACCCTGACATCCGTGTGGTCGAGGACGTCGTCGGTCTCCAGCCACTCGTCCTCCTGCGCCGCCCAGCTGTCCCAGAACGGTTCGTAGCTGCTGCCGTCCCGGGCCATCGCACGATGCCGGCGGTCGTCGTCGGGAGCGTCCACCCAGACCACGGCGTCCAGCATGGGCCGGGCGGCACTCGCGGCTGCCCCGACGCCCTCGACAATGACGATTTCGGCAGGCAAGGTCACGTGGCTGCGGCCATCGTAGTGTTTCTCCCAGTCCCAACTGACCCACTCGGCGGCGTCGCCGCGCCGCAGCGGTTCCAGGACCGTGGTCACGTACCGTTCGATTCCCGCGGCGAGGCCGTTCCAGCCCGGATAGATGTCCTCGAGATGGAACAGCGACACCTTGTGATGCATGCGGAGGCGGGCGGCTAGTTCGACGGCGAGAGTGGTCTTTCCCGCGCCGGACCGGCCATCGATGGCGATGATCACGGGTGCTGGGGTCATGAAATAGAGCGTACCTGCTGTGGGTCGTGGTGCTGTGCGAGCTGCCTGGCGGCAAGGACGTCCCGGGTGTGGGCGACGATCCCAGGAACGGCCGCGCGGATGAGGTCCCAGGTGACGTCGAAATCGTGGTGGCCCCCGTACCAGGGGTCCTCGATGCCCAGGTCCAGGGTGCTCCGGCCTGCTACGGACGGGTCGAAACTGCGCAGCATCCGGATCTTGGCGAGTGTTTCCGAATCCGGGGCGGCCTCGTGCAACCACCCATAGTGATCCACGTCGAGGGCCAAAATCAGGTCCCGCTCCCGGAACCACTCCTGGCGCCAGCTCCTGGCAACGTGTCCTTCCGAGCGGATGCGGTGTGCCGAAAGGACCCGGGCTGCACGTGGATCGATGGGGTGCCCTGCCTCGTAGGAGGTAGTTCCCGCGGAGTCCACAACAACCGCTCCACCGAGCCCTCCGGCGTCGAACGCTTCGGTCAACATCAGTTCCGCCATGGGTGAGCGGCAGATGTTTCCCGTGCAGACGGTGATGATGCGGTATGGGCTCGACGCTGAGTACATGGAGCAAGCATGGAGGATCCCACCCCGTCTTGGCTAGTCAGAATCATAGAATTTGTAAAGTCGCTGGTGGAGGCGTAGAAGGACAGGCTGAGTCAGGAAATCCGCAAGTGCTCCAGGACTTCCTCGGCACCGGGGTACGCGGCTTGGGTGCCCTTCTTGGTAGTGGCGAGCGCTGCGGCAACCGAAGCGAACGCTGCGGCTTCGGCCAAGGTTTCGCCCGCGGCGAGGCGGGCAGCCACGGCGCCCGTGAAGGCGTCCCCTGCGCCGGTCGTATCCACCGCATTGACCTTGGTGGGTGCGATCCGGGAGATCTGTTCCCCGGACGCGGCGACGGAATCCAGCACCACTGAGCCATGGGAGCCTAGGGTAACGAGGACCCGCTCCAGCCCCCGCTCGGCGAACTGGCTTCGAACCGGTTCCCAGGCGCTTGCGTGGGCGCCCGGGTGGGGCATCTCGGCGTCGCCCAGGAACATCGAGGCTTCGTGGGCGTTCACGAGCAGGACATCGCTCAACGCGGCCAGGCTTTGCGGGATCTCGGCGTACGGCGAGAGGTTCAACAGAACTGTTGCGCCGGCGTCGTGCGCTGTTTTGGCGGCAGCCTCCACGGTCTCAAGGCTGACCTCCAGGCAGAGGCAGAGCACCGCGGCGTCGCCGAAAGCGTCCGCCGGGACGTCCGCCGGAGCGAGCGTTCCGTTGGCCCCGGCCGAAATGATGATGTTGTTCTCACCGTTCGCGTCCACCGCGATAACCGCGACGCCGGTGGCCACATCCGCGGAACGGCGGACGCGCGAAACGTCCACGCCGGCCCCTTCCGCGGAGGCGAGGAGCATGGCGCCGTTGGAGTCGTTTCCGACCGCGCCGATCAGGCTCACCGTGCCGCCCAACTTGCTCGCCGCGACGGCCTGGTTGGCGCTTTTGCCGCCGGGATTGACCGCGAAACCGTTACCGTGGACGGTTTCGCCCGGGAGCGGGAGCCGCTCGCAATAGATGGTCAGGTCCGCGTTCAAGGACCCGACGACCACGATCCTGCGGTTCACTTTTCAACCTCGGCTTCGAGGGGCTTGGGGATGAGCAGCGACGCCGCGAAGGCGGCAACCGTGATGGCCAGGCCGACGACGACGACTGTCAAGTACGAGGCCTTGGCGTCGCCGAGCGCCGAGGTGGCCACAAGGACGGCCGGCAACACGAGGAAGCTCAGGCCGGCGCCGAGGTTGAAGGCTCCGGCGTTCATGCCGGGCAGGAAGCCGGGGTTGCCGGCGGGGGAGAGGACAACTCCGAGTCCGTTGAGCATGATGTTGACCGTACCGGCGTACATGATGCCGAGCAAGGCCGTTCCCACGATCATGAGGGGAAGGCTGCTGAGTCCGAGGAACGCGATGATCGCCAGGGCCGCGATGCTGCCCAGCATGCCGATGCGCAGGACTTTGGTGTAGCCGAGCACGGGGGCGAGCCGGCCGCTGATGGGTCCGAATACCCAGCCGAGGAGGGCGTACGGCGTGAGGATCATGAGCGACATCTCGGTGGGGCCGACCCCGAATCCCGGTGCCGCGGCCTGGACGTAGGCCGGGACGATGCCGTTGATGACTGCGAAGATGCCGGTCATGGCGAGGGTGGTGGTCAGCAGTGGCGCCCAGGTGGAACGCTGGCGAAGGTGGATCGTTTCCACCATCGGCTGCTGGGAGCGCCTCTCCACTGTCCAGAAGGCGGCGAACGCAGCGGCGGCGACCACAATCAGTCCGATGGCCAGCATCAGCGTTCCGGAAGAGAAGGCGCCGACCAGCTTGGATCCTTCATTGAGGGCTGTCAGGAGTGCGCCCACCGCGATGACAATGAAGAACACGCCCAGCCAGTCCATGCCGGTCCCGGCGGCAGGCTTGCTCTCGCCGGCAAGGATGGCGATCAAGGCTGTTGCCACGATTGCGAGGCCAACCATGAGCCAGAAGATGCTGCGGAATCCGAAGTGCTCGGCGAAGTAACCGCCCACGAAGGAGTCGACACCGGCTACGCCGCCATTGACTGCCGTGATGAGGCCCATCAGGGCTCCGTACTTGCGCGGGTTGTTGACGGCGGAGCGCAGCATGATGAGGCACAGCGGCACGGTGGGGCCGCTGACGCCCTGGATGATGCGGCCCACGAAGAGCCAGGTGACGTCCGGTGCCATGGCCGCGATGACCGAGCCGACGGCCATCAGCAGCATCATGCCGAGGAGGATCTTCTTGCGTCCGACGATGTCGCTCAGGCGCGGCAGGAAGAGCGAGAACAGGGCTGCCGCCGTGAAGAACCAGGTCTGGGAGAGGCCGATGACCGCCTGGTCCGTGTGAAGCTCGTTGCCCATGGTCACCAGCGCCGGGCTGAGCATTGAAGCGTTGAGCTGGAAGGCCACGCAGGCGGCCAGCAGGGCGACCATGAGGGCCGCGACATTGCCGCGGTTGGTCTTGGTTTCGTTGATGAGGGTGGTCATTTACTTGGCCTCTCCTGCGATGCTGGCGGCGGGTTGGCTTGCGACGGCGGCGGGAGCGCCGCCGTCGGGCTCGCCGGGCTCGCCGGGCTCGCCGATGCGGATGATCGCGTCGGTGACGAGGTTCCAGAATTTCTCGTGATCGAGGTCGACGGCGACGGAGGTGTTGCAGTCGGCCGGTGCGGGGGCGCGGAAATCGGCCACGGTCATGCCAAGCGTGAGCTTGCCCTGCAGTTCGATGTCGACGGGGACCTTGCGGGTAGTCATCACGGTGGGGTCGATGACGTAGGCCACGGCGCAGGGATCGTGCACCGGAGGATAGTCAAAGCCCTGGGCGTCCTTGTAGGTCTTGGTGAAGAACTCCATCAGTTCCATGACGAACTTGGCAGGCTTGGTGCCAACGGCAGCGATCTTCTCGACGACCTCGGGAGTGGCCAGGGCCTGGTGCGTGAGGTCCAAACCAACCATCACAACGGGCCACTTTTCGTTGAAGACGATGTGTGCGGCCTCGGGGTCAATGATGATGTTGAATTCCGCCACGGCGCTCCAGTTGCCTACGTGGTAGCCGCCGCCCATGAGGACGACTTCCTTGACACGTTCAACGATGCGTGGTTCCTTGCGGGCTGCCATGGCGATGTTGGTGAGTCCCGCAGTGGGGACGAGGGTGACGGTGCCCGGCTCGTGCGCCATGATCGTTTCGATGATGAGGTCGACGGCGTGGCGCGGGTCCAGCTCGATGGTGGACCCGGGCTGTTCGGGGCCGTCCATGCCGGTTTCGCCATGGATGTCCGGTGCGGTTTCGATGGAGCGGACCAGCGGACGGTCGCAGCCGGCGGCAAAGGGGACACCCGTGATGCCAGCAATGGTGCCCACCGAGAGGGCGTTGCGGGTGACCTTTTCGAGGGTCTGGTTGCCGACCACCGTGGTGACGGCGAGCAGTTCGATGTCCGGGTTGCCGTGGGCCAGCAGTAGGGCCACGGCGTCGTCATGCCCGGGATCGCAATCCAGGATGATCTTCTTGCGTTCACGGGTCATGGTGTTGGGGTCCATGTTCATCTCCACGTCATTGGGGCCTGCCGAGGCAGGGCGCTAAAGCATTCAGGGGAATTCTGGCACTGGCTTGCGTGCTACGTCAAGCGCTTAACGCAAAGTGCGTCAAGCGCTTGATGCCTTGCGGCACGGCAGGAGGCGGATTCCGACTACGATCGTTGTATGGAATCCGCGGAACCAGTGCATCGGGCCCCAAGCCGTACGCAGCGCGTCACTGCGTCGATGGTGGCCTCCCTGGCAGGGGTCTCCACTGCGACGGTGTCCCTGGTTGCCAACGGGAAAACCCAGGGCAGGGTGTCCGAAGACAACATTTCGCGCGTCCGCCAGGCCATCGCCGAACTCGGCTACGTAGTGGATGGGATCGGAAGTTCTTTGGCCAAGGGCGTGAGCTCGATTGTGATCCTTGTGGCGCCGGACATTTCCAACCCCTTTTTCGCCAAGGTCATCGCCGGAGTCCGGGAATCGCTCGGCTCCGAGTACCAACTACTGCTCTCCGTGACTGACGCCGGTGAGTTCCCCCGAGCGGAGGACGTCCGAAAGCTCCTGGCCCTTCGCCCTGCCGGGCTGCTGGTGGATGCGCCCAACGCGGCCTTCCTGGAGGACCTGTCCGTCGCCGGGCCCTTGGTCCTTCTCGATGCCCCCGGGCTTGAAGCCTACGCTCCTTCCGTGAATCTCGACGTTGCCCATGGCGCCCGTGAATTGGCCGCGCATCTTGCGGCCTCCGGGCACAAGCGAGTCGCCTATGTGGACAGCGTGACGGGCACGGCCACGTTCGAAGTGCGCCGGGCGGCGTTCTTGGATGAGGCAAATTCTTGCGGTATTTCCGTTGCGGACGCCCACATCATCAGTACCACCATCGACGTCGGCGCTGCAGCGGCTGCCTTCGCTGCCGCCTGGCCGGACTGGCAGCGCGCCGGCGTAACCGCCGTCGTCTGCGGAACGGACACCCACGCTTACGGTGTGCTGCAGGAAGCCCGCGTGGCCGGTGTCCGGATTCCGGCGGAACTCGCGGTTGCCGGCTTCGATGACCTGCCGTATTCAGCCACGAGCAACCCGAGCCTGACCAGTGTGCATCTGCCGGCCACTCCGCTGGGACTCAAGGCCGGCGAGCAGCTCCGGGGGTTGATGGAAGGCCGTGAGCTGGAACAGCCGCAGCTGACACTCGAGAGCTCGTTGGTGGTGCGCGGCTCCACGGGGTAGGTTTCCCCGTCGATTGCTGAGTAATTGTCGTTTTGAGGCTCCAAAACGACAATTCTGGAGCAATCGATGGAGGGTGTGGATAACTTCAGCGAGGGTGGGTTGTTTTCTGTTCTGATGGGTCCATGAAAACGGCACGCCGGCTTCCGGCGAATCTCGCGAGTCGGCCCTTCACGGTCGTAGAAGCGGTACGAGAAGGTGTTAGCGCAAGGCGTTTGCGGCATAGCTCTTTGACGGGGCTCGGAAAGGGAATCCGTTCCGAGAGCCCGACGGCGGAGCTCCCATTGTGCGTCCGCGTGCGCCCGTTCGTCGAGGTCAATGAGCGATGCGCCGCATCCCACCTCACAGCGGCAGAACTTCTTGGCTTGCCGCGACGTCGCCAGAAGGAGCCAGCGCAAATGTTCCATGTGATCCGCCCCGAGGGTGCTGCCCATCTCAACCGGCCACACGTCGTCGTGCACCGCATGAAGCTCTATGCGGACGAGGTCACTACGGTTGATGGCGTCCCTGTCACCACTGTGGAGCGCACCTGGTTGGACATGGCCGAGATACTGACCATGGACGAATTGGTGGTCATGGGGGACAGCTGTGTGCGGATACCGCGGGTTGAATTCGAAGGGCGGGACGCGCCGCTGTGCACTCTTGGGGATCTTCAGCGAATGATCGATCGCCATAAAGGCAAGAGAGGGTTGCGCAAAGCCAAAATAGCCATCCAACTGATCCGGATAGGCTCGGATTCGCCGCAGGAGTCATTGCTCCGTCTGGCGATCGTGAGGGCAGGCCTGCCGGAACCCGCACTCAATGTGCCGGTTGAGGCCGAGGACGGCGGGAGGTTCCTGCAGCCTGACTTGTCGTACAAGAAGTACAAAATCGGCATCGAATACGAGGGCGAGGGCCACGGCAACGAAGCACAAGTGGTGCGGGACATCAGCCGTTCGGAACGGTATGAGGCGCTGGGCTGGACGGAGGTCCGGATCTCAAAGCGCCACATGTTCAACGATGCGAAAGCTGCCGTAGCCAAGGTCCGAAGCGCGCTGGTCCAAGCCGGCTGGCGGCCTGCCCGATAACGAACGATTGTTTTAGTGGATGACGGCGAGCAGCACACCCACGGACATGAAGAGCACGCCGAATGTGCGGTTCAGGACCTTTTGTCCGTGCTCATTGTGCGTGAACCGTTGGAAAGAACGGGCTGCCAAGGCGAAGAAGAACCACATGACGCAGATGTCGATGAAAACGATCGTGGTGCTGAGGATCAGATACTGCGGAATCAGCGGCTGCTCGGGGCGGATGAATTGCGGCATGAAGGCCAGGAAGAAAACGATCGCCTTGGGATTGAGCAAGTTGACCCAAATACCTCGCTGGAACATGGACCACGCCGGCTCGTTCCGCCGGGCCTCCACTTTTTCCTTGTCCAGGTCCGGCCGGTGCAGGAATTGCCGGATGCCCATGTACACCAGATATGCCGCCCCGGTGTAGCGGATCACGTTGAAGACCACGGGTGAGCTCGAGACCAGAACACCTACGCCGAGCGCAACGATCAGGATGTGGATGATCAGTGCCGCCTGTTGGCCCAGCACTCCCCAGATGGAGCGGCGGAATCCGGAGTTGAGCGAATTGCTCATGGTGGAGATGGCACCGGCGCCGGGAGTGAAACTGATCAGGGTGCCGGCGCCTACCAGGGCCAGCCAAAGCGAAATTTGCACCAATCCAGCTTATGCCCGCAGGAAGCCGGGCCCGGACGAGCTGATGCGCCGCCCGGGCGAGCGGTTACGAGAGCGTCTCCAGGCTGCCTTCAATGGACTCCGTGACAACCCGGATGCTTTCCAGCTGCATCTCGGCGTCGAGCCCAATCACGACGAGTCTTGGGTAGAGCTATGTGGACAACTGCCCGAGTTTGGCCGCCTTCACCAGAAGATACTGCCGCTCCTGAAGGCTTCCGGTCTTCTTTGCCGCGGCAAGAAAGCACTCCCGGGCGCCCGCAAGGTCGCCGGACATTTCGAGCAGGTGCCCGCGAACGGCGTCGAGCCTGTGCCAGTCTCCCAGCCCAGTCCCAAGCCCATCCAGCAGCTCAAGGGCCGCCCGCGGCCCTTCAACCATCGCCACGGCCACTGCCCGGTTGAGCGACACCACCGGACTTGGAGCCATGGCTTCAAGGACCGTGTACAACGCCAGGATCTGCGGCCAATCGGTCTGGTCCGCGCAGGCCGCCTCGGCATGGACTGCAGCGATGGCTGCCTGCAGCTGATAGGGCCCCGGATGCCCAGCGCCCAACACGGCTGACAAGAGTTCAAGCCCCTCGGCGATCTGCGCCGTGTCCCACAGCCCGCGGTCCTGCTCAGCGAGCGGTACGAGCATACCGTCCGGGAGGGACCTCGCCCGGCGTCGCGAATCGGTGAGGAGCATGAGGGCCAGCAACCCGCCCACCTCCTGTTCGTCCGGAAGAAGCCCCTGCAGGAGCCGCGCAAGGCGGATCGCCTCCGCGGTGAGGTCTTCGCGCTGCATGGATGGGCCGGAACTTGCCGCGTAGCCCTCGTTGAAGATCAGGTACAGGACGTGGAGTACGACGCCGAGCCGCGCCTTTCGATCGCCCGTTTCCGGAAGTTCGAAACGGGCTCCGGCTTTCTTGATGCTCTGCTTGGCCCGGCTGATCCTCTGGCCCATGGTGGCTTCCGGGACAAAGAACGCGCTGGCGATTTCCGCCGTCGTGAGCCCTCCGACTGCCCGCAATGTCAGTGCCAGCTGCGAGGGTGCAGAGAGGGCGGGGTGGCAGCACAGGAAAAGGAGGGTGAGGGTGTCTTCCGCAAACCCGTCCGCGTCGCTGCTTGAGAAAGGCTCCTCGCGAGGCGGCGGTTCCAAGGCCGCCGCGCGTTGTTCGCGAGCTTGCCGGGCACTTTCGCTGCGCCAGTAGTCCACCAAACGCCGTGTGGCGACCGTGAGCAGCCAGGATCTGGGGTTGTCCGGGACACCGCAGGCGGGCCATTTCAATGCTGCCTCAAGCAGCGCTTCCTGGACGGCATCCTCGCACTCGGCGAATTGGCCGTGCCTGCGGACGAGCACGCCGAGGACCTGCGGCGCAAGGGTGCGCAGCAGGTCCTCGAACGTGGATTCCCCGGAAAGTTCGGCCAAGCGCTAGACCTCCGGCGGCGCGTCCTGGACGCGGCGCAGTTCGACGACCGGCGCGTACTTCACGATGCTGGAGCAGATTTCGACGGCCCGTTCCTCGCCGGCGACGTCCACTACCCAGTAGCCGATGAGGGATTCCTTGGCTTCGGCGAAAGGTCCATCGGTGGTGATGACCCCGCTATCCGTCTGCTTGACCAGCTTGGCTGTACCGGGGTCGGCCAGCCCGGCGTTGAACACCATCTCGCCGGAATCGCTGAGATCCTTGTCGATCTGGATCATGAACCCGATCATTTCCCTGATCCATTCGGGATCCGCGGTCTCCATCATGCCCTCGGCAGAACCAAACATCATGATCATGTATTTCATCTCGAACTCCTTGTGAGCGGCGCTCCGTGTGGGCGCTTTCATTCATGGGTCGGAACTGCGGGACCGTTTTCGACATGGGTTGCTGGAAATCTTAAGAAACTTTTGGGTAGCCGCTAAGCCCGTGCGATGACTTCCCCGTTCGGGATCAGGAAGAAGCCATCATCAGTGGAGCCCCAACGGTGCCAACCGGCGGCGATCCTGGCCAGGTCAGCTTCGTTGGCAAGCCCGTATTCGAGCGCTTGCTCGGCAAAGGCGGAGTGCAGGACCCGCTCGCTCCACACCCGCGACTGCCAGCGGCGCTGCTGCGCGGTGGCGTACAGCCAGTTGCTGCTGGAGGGCGCGACGTCGGTGAAGCCCGCCTGCTGCGCCCAGGACACGAGCCGCCGCCCGGCGTCGGGCTCCGCTCCGTTCCGTCGGGCGATCTTCTGGTAGAGCTCCATCCAGTCGTCGAGCTCGCGGACTTCCGGGTACCAGCTCATGCCGTGGAAATCGGCGTCGCGCACTGCAACGATGGCGCCGGGCTTGGCGACGCGCCGCATCTCGCGCAGCGCGGCCACGGGGTCGGTCAGGTGCTGCAGGACTTGGTGGGCATGGACGAGGTCGAAGGTCTCGTCCTCGAAGTCCAGATCGTAGATGTTGCCCGTCACGAATTCCACGTTTTCCACACCACGTTCGGCCGCGAGCGAGGCAGCCTGGGCCACGATCTCGGCGGAACGGTCGAGCCCGACGACCTTCGCGGGAGCCACCAGCTCCGCGAAGTCGCAAGTGATGCTCCCAGGCCCGCATCCGACGTCGAGCACCGATGTCCCGGCGGTGAGATGCGGGATGACAAACGCAGCAGAGTTCTCGGCTGTGCGGGAGGCGTGGGCGCGTACGACGGACTCGTGATGGCCGTGTGTGTAGACGTCTTCAGGCTTCTGCTCGTTCATAGGGAAACGCTACCCCGATGGAGTGGAAAGCGGGCGGAACTTGGGCTAAACCTTGTTTTCAACCCCCTGCCTGCCACAATGGACCCATGGCGCCAGCGTGGTGGGGTCAGGGGTCGCAGCTGGGGCGCGGAACGGGCCTCGGCGGGCTGCGCGACGGACCATCCCCGGATGCCTTGCGCCGCCCGTTCTTCGTTGCGGCAGTGGCCGTCTTCGCCGTCGTCGTGATGGCTGAAATCGGCTTGTCGATCCTCCTCGGAGGTACCGCCGTCGAACCCGTTTCGCCTGACGAAGCGGACAAGCTCGGCGTCCCGATCGACGTCTTCTTAAAAACCCAACGCGCATCAGCTGCTCCACCGGGCACAGGGATCGGTTTCCTTGCGTTCCTGGACGGGCTGTTGCTGTTCACCGTGGTGATGCTCGGACTCAGCCTGATCATGGAGCTCAGGGTTTACGGACGAATCCAAGGCATTGTCACCTTGATTGTCACGCTTCTTTGGGTGGTGGGCGCGTTCTTCACGGCCCTCCTCGCCTTGGCGAAATTGTTCCTGATGTTCGGGCTGTTCGTGGCCGCACCCTTCGGGACTATTGCCTACCTGGCGCTATGGGGAAGTTTTCCCACAAGCCAAGCGGCGGCGATCCTTGCCCTCCTGTTGCTGCTCAAGATCGTTTTCGCGGTGCTGTTGATTCTGAGCCAGCCGAAATTCCTGAAGGTCACCGGGCTCGTGGTGCTGCTCCTGGTATCGGTGCTCCTGCAGGTCATCCTCGGCATCATCCACAGCTTCCTCCCCGGCCCACTTGTGTCCATCGGGGACCAGTTCTGGGCGCTCATTACCGTGGTGGTTGCCTTGGTGTGGGCCCTGATCATGCTTCTTGGCTCGATCCCGGCGATCATCAACGCGCTGCGGGTCAGCGGCTCGGCGGGGGACTGAAAAAGGCCCTACTCTTGAGGCCGGTTCCGATAGGCGGCCAGGAAGGTCGCGATCCTGCGGACGGCCTCCTCGATCTCACGGACGGACGGCAGGATGACGAAGCGGAAGTGGTCCGGGGTGGGCCAGTTGAAAGCCGAGCCGTGGGAGACCAGGATCTTCTGGTCCTGCAGGAGGTCGAGGACGAATTTCTCGTCACTCTCGATCGGATAGACGTCAGGGTCCAGCCGTGGGAACAAATACATTGCACCGGCTGCCGGCACACAGCTCACGCCGGGGATTGCCGTGAGGAGCTTCAAGGCCAGATCCCGTTGTTCCCGGAGCCGGCCACCTGGCCTGATGAGCTCCTCGATGCTCTGGTAGCCGCCCAGGCAGGTCTGGATGGCGTGCTGCGCCGGAACGTTGGAGCACAACCGGAGGGAAGCCAGGAGCTCCAGCGCCTCACGGTATTCGGCGGTTGCCGCGTGCGGGCCGGTCACAGCGACCCAGCCGGCCCGATAGCCGGGCATGCGGTAAGCCTTGGAAAGGCCGCTGAAGGTCAGGACGCAGATGTCGTCTGCCACGGACGCCGTGTGGATGTGCTTTGCGTCCTCGTAGCGGATCTTCTCGTAGATCTCGTCCGAGAACAGGACAAGGTCATGCTTGCGCGCCAGTGCCGCGAACTGCTCCAGGACGTGGCGGGGGTATACCGCGCCCGTGGGGTTGTTCGGGTTGATGATGACGATTGCCTTGGTGCGCTTGGTGATCTTGGCTTCGACGTCGGACATGTCCGGCCACCAGTTCTGGCCCTCATCGCAGAGATAGTGCACCGGCTTGCCGCCCGTGAGCGTCACGGTGGCCGTCCACAGCGGATAGTCCGGCGCGGGGATGAGGACCTCGTCCCCGTTCTCCAGGAAGGCCTGCAGCGTCATGGAGATCAGTTCGCTGACGCCGTTGCCGATGAAGATGTCCTCGACGCCGATATTCATCAGGTTCTTGGTCTGGTAGTACTGCGAAATGGCTGTCCGCGCCGTGAAGATGCCCTTGGAATCGCTGTAACCCTGGGCTCCGCGGAGGTGGTGGATCATGTCCACCACAACGGACTCCGGAGCTTCCAGCCCAAAGGGCGCGGTGTCCCCAAGATTCATCTTGAGGATGCGGTGCCCTTCGGCCTCCATGGTCTTGGCCGCTTGGAGGATGGGCCCACGGAGTTCATAGCGGACGTTCTGTAGTTTGCTGGAGTGCTGCATCGGACGCATGGTTGATCATTTCACGGGCGGCACCGTTTTCGGCACCGGATGACACGCGGCACCAAGGGCGCCCTATTGCTTGATCGCGCAGACCTGCGGCTGGACCATGCAAATGTTGATGGGATTCGGCTCGATGATGACGTTTTGCCGTATTTCAGTGCGGACAAGGACGAGGGCGTTCTGGTTCACCTTGCTCCCCACATCGGGATTCACCCCAACAACCACGCAGCTTTGCAAGAATCCGGACGAGGACGTGCACGTGGAACCCTGGGTGAAATCAAGTTGGATTTTTGCGGTCTGGAAGGCTGTGCGGGCATTCTCGATCCGCAAGCCCAGGACCGCAGGCACCACCGATTTCACCGGCGTTGCGATCTCCAGGTTGACGGTGGAACCGCGCCCGGCGGACTTGTTGGCCTCCGGAGACTGGGTGACCACCGTCCCGGCGGTCTGATCGCTTTCCTTGTCCGTGGTGGCTGTGGAGAACCCGGCGTCCTTGAGGATTTGTACCGCCTCTGCCTGCGGCTTGCCTTTCACGTCCGGCACATTGACGTCCTTGAGGAGGAACCAGATCACCCCACCAATAGCCGCCAACAGCACGACGCCGCCGACGATCACCCACAGCCACGGGAATCCAGGGCGCGGCTTGGGCGTTTCGGCGGGCTTGGTGACGGTCAGCGTCACCCCGTGGGCCTGGTCGGCATAGTCCTCAGGGGCGTCGTCGGCAGAGTAGGCGATCAGTTTCACCGGATAAGAGCCTGGCGCGGCACCGGCGGTGTCGAAATTGACCAGGTATTGCTCGGTAGCTCCGGCTGCGATGGTCCGCAACGGAGTGGGGATGGTGGCGTACGTCGGCGACGGCGGTGTGCTTTCCACTCCGGGAAAGGCTCCGAGCACCACGCGTTCGGGGCCGGGAGCTCCGTTGGTCACGGACGCCGTGAGGGAACCTTTGCCGTCCTTGAGTTCCACCGTGGGAGAACTCAGCGTCATGGTGATGGTGCTCATGCAACAACCGCCTTTCGGGCAATGAACTCATCCTCCTGCTTCCAGGAGCTTCAGCGCACACGTGCCAACAACGCGGCACGTGATCCCCAGCTGACCCCCGGAGGTGCCGAAGGTCAGGCTGACAGTGTCCCCGGCAGAGACGTCCTGTTCTGTTCGTGTGCCCTCCACCAGGAGCGTCACGGTGACTGCTTGCTGGGGAGCCAGCCGGGCACGCTTGGTGGGGCTGCCCAGATCGAACAGACCCCCGAACTTCTTGACCTCGAAAACGCAGCTTCCCGCCACGAGCAGCTGCGTTGCCGCCGCCGAACACTGGCCGCCTGGGCCTACGAGATCCGAGGCCGCGAGGGTGCCTCCTTTGGCAGCCTGCGAGAAGCCCGACTGCCAACTGGCCGCCGCGTTGTTGTTCCCGCCGCCGCAGCTCACGCCGAAAACCAGCACGAGCGCAGCGATGACACCGCACACGATCACCACGATGAGGGGCTTCCGGTTCCCGTCGTTCACGGCACAGGCCCGTTCACGTGCCCACCACCTCGATCTCGTCCGTCACGTGGGCAGGCTTGATTCCCTTGACGATCCTGCGGACCAGCTCCACGTGCCCGGCGGCAGCCGCAGGGACCAGAACCTTGATGTGGAACTCGCCCGGGACGGATTCGACGGCGAATCCCGGGACCCCGGTGGCCAGTTGCAGGAAGCGGGTGAGACCGTCCACGGTGCCCCGGCGCGCAGACAACGAGGCGGCGCACGCAATCAAGTCCCGCTGTCTGGCCACTGGGACTCCCGCCGCCGCGGAGTCCACGGACTCCGGGCTTGGCAGGGTCAACCAGTCAAGGTCCACCCACCGCGACAGGAAAGGAATGAACGACGACGGCGAGCGGCCGGGATCGGGAACGGTGTGGATGCGGTCCAAGACATCACGGACGGGCCGATGCATGTCCTCGGCCACCGCGATCAGGGCCTGCAGTGGCGTGCTGGTTTCCGCCGCTACTTGGTAGATCTCGGGAAGGACCTTCAGCAGAGGAGAGTTACGGGGTACGGGTTCAACCATTGCCACGCACCACGTCGATCCGGTGCTCGCCCGAGGAGAACAGCCACGTCTCGGGAAGGGTCACGACGTCGTCAACCATCCGCCGCGTGCAGCTCGCCCAGGACAAGGCGTTGTCCGTGCTCCGGTAGATCCCCTTGGGGCCAGCCGCGAGCACAAGCGGCGAACCGTCGTCGTGCACTTTGCCGGACACAGCGCGGACCGGCTCGAAACGAGTCCGGTCCCTGAGGGGCAGCCCGCAGTTCACATCAGGGACACTCCACTGCGCGGAAGCCTGGCCGAGCTGAAGGCGCAACACGCCTCCGCTTTGCGTGGCGGCGTACGCTGCATCGCCCATCACATGCACGCCCCAACAGCTTCCGCCTGTCCAGCCCGCGCTGAATTGTTCCCAGGAAGCCATGAGGGCGTCATCGAACTGGGTGCGCGCGAGTTCATCGATCTTCAATCGGAGGCAGCCACTCCCTGTACCTTCGGGAACGGAACGTCCCAGCCAGACGTAGCTCGCGCCGCCGTCGTACTGGATGGTCATGCAGCGGATGTCCTCGCCCGCCGCCCTGATCTGCTTGAAGCTGCCGGCAGCCCCGGCGTCGGGGGAAAGCCAGACGCCCGCGGAGGCCTCCGCCGCCACCACCACGCCGGTCCGGCCGCGGACGTCCACCAAGGCGTCCACCGCGTAGAAGCCGCGATCCGGCTGGGTGGAATCCACCACGTTCTGGACCGGGATAGCACCCTCACCCATCGGCAGCTCGTAGAGGCCATGCTCGCCTGCGAGCAGAAGCACCGGGACCCCTTGCCGGTCCACCCAGCACAAATCCGCGACGACGAATCCCAGTTCCGCGGCCCGCCGCCACGATTCGCCGAGGTCCTCGCTGACGTAGATGCGCGAGCCCGCGGGGGTCACGGTGCTGACCGCCACCATGCCGGGATGCTGCCCGGGACCGAAACCGCCAGGGCCATAGCCAGCTCCGCCGAAGCGGCCCGGCGCCGGAGAGCGGAAAGGCGCGACGGACCTCACCGCTTCGCTGGCCGCCTCCGAGCCAAATTCGGCACACGCCTCCCAGCCATCGCCGGAGTTGGTCGTGCGGAACAGGGTACTGTCCTGCGCCACGAACCACGTGTTGTCCTGTCCTTCAGCCTGAACCAGCGCCAAGGCATCGGTATCCGGAACCTTGTCCACTTCGAGCCGTACCCGGTCCACGTACTGGACCCCGGGTTCGGCCTCCTCCATCGCCCGGTAGAGGTTGGAGACGCGCAACGGCTTGCCGAAGCCCGAACCGTAGTTGGAAGAACCCGGGTTGAGCGGACTGATGCCCTCCGCGAGCCGGCCCACGATCCTGGACTTCACCGCATCGGCGTCCTCATCAGGGCGAACCACGATCCTCGCGTCCACCAGCACTTGTTTGTAGAGACCCCAGCGGACCACAGGCTCTGCTCCCACGGTGGAGCGGCGGCGCAGGTACTGTTCCACTTCAAGGCGGACGCTTTCACGTGCCTGGGAAGTCAGCTCGGCGGCGCGCACGAGAACAGGGGCTGCCGCGCCTTCTTCGGAAGCGCCCGGGACAAACGGCACCAGCACCACCTCCACCTCGCCCGGTTTGGCGAAGGCCCAGATGTCCCGCCGCGTGAACGCACGGGCCCGCGCGACACCGCCATGGCGCATGGCCAGGACCTCGTAGTCCCGCACCGTGACCGCGCGGTCACGGGCCTGGAAATCCTGCGGGGCCCGGCGCAGCGCGTTCTCCAGGGATTCGCCGTCGCGGCCTCCGGTCGCGGGTTCCGGGTTGCTGACCTTTACCCCGGGGATCGGGGCGCGCATGACCGTCAACTGGCCCGCCCCGACATTGCCGCGCTGACCGCCGCCGCCGCGGTACCAGGCGCGCACCCCGGCACCCGGGCCGGGAACAACTGCTGTCCGGGCTGCGGACTCCTCGTCCCACCATGCGAACATCACGACGCCGGCACTCCGGTCGATCCGGACCGGGGCCTCGTCCGGGCCGGCGTCCGCGAAGGCCTCGACTTCGCGGCAAAACCGGAAAGGCTTGCCGTCCACCAGGACGGCTTCGCCACTGCTCAGCTGGGTGCCGGAGGGGACTTCGACGGCGATGGACAGGCCAGCCCCGGAGACGATCGGCGCATTGGGAATGACGAAGCTCTGGCCCGGGCGACCGGTTCCGACGCCGATGGGGACGGCGTCGTACAAGGTGACATCGGCTGCCGGGACCTGGACACTGGACTGGCCTGCCGCGAGGACGGCCGCCGTCGTCGTAGTGAATACCGGTTGCGGCGAGCCGGGCACGCCTGGCGGGCAGCTGACCTGGGTCCCGCGAGGGATGCGGATGTCCTGGTTGTCAGTAGCGCTTCCCGCCGACGCCCGCGTGAATTCGAGGATGGTTTCGGCCGTGCTGGGCGGGTACAGGCTGGTGCCAAGCAGGTTCAAATAGACCGCATACAGTTTTTCCGGGACACGGTTGAGCCGGTACATCAGGGTGTCCGTGAGGTAGGCGAAAGCCTCGAGGATGGTGATGCCGGGATCGTGGACGGAGAGGTCAGTCCACTCCGGGGCGATCTGCTGGATGCGCTCGCGGGCGCCGGCAACGAGGTCCGCGAAGCTGCGGTCATCGAGATTCGGGACGGGGATACTCATGCTGCACCTCCGGAATCAACGGGCAGGGCGATGGCGAGCTGGTCCTCGAGCTGGGTGGACCGGACCCGGTACCGCAACCGGACCTCCAGCACTTCAGGGCTTTCGGGGGACCGGGAGGCATCCAAGGACAGAACGGTGATCCGGGGCTCCCATTGCTCCACGGCCCGGGCAACGTAATGGATGGCCAGGCCTGCCGTGGTGTCATCCGCGGGCGCGAAAGCGAGCCGGAACAGATGGCAGCCGTAGGTGGGCCGGTTGACGCGCTCGCCGGGCCTGGTGCTCAGCAGCAGGAGGAGGGCCTGACGGACCGAAGCTGCGTCCGTGACGGTAGCGAGCCGTCCGTCGGGCGTCAGCCGCAAGCCGGGAAGGCCGGTGGCGGCATCGAAATCCGGGTGCACGAAGGCCACCGACTTGTACCTGGGGACGCTCACGATTCGCCGCCTCTCATGATCCCGCCGCCACGGATTCCTGGCCCGGCCGCCGGACCGTGTACTTGACGGCACCCGGCGGGGTGCCGTCCGTGTAGCCCTCCACGGTGTCCAAGCAGACCCTTTTGCCGCCGATCCGGACAAAGCCCGAATATCCCTTGATCACTTGCAGTGTCTTGTTGCAGGGCTTGATGTTGAGGCCTACGTTGGGGCACATGCTGATGTCGCGCCCTTGCGGATCGTTGTCGACCAAAACCGGCGAGCCGGCAACGCGGACCCACTGCTGGGAAGGGACGTTTTCCACTTTCCCGTCGTGTCCGCAGCGCAGGATGGCTTCCTTGACGAGGAGCTTCGGCATCAGGCCTCCTCGAAATCGACGGTCTTGGCCCGGATCTTCATAGCCTTACCCGGTGCCTCCAGGACCAGGTCCGTAGCCGCGGTGATGCGCAGCTTGTCCGGCCCGAGTTCCACCGTTGAGCCATGTCCGTCCGTGAAGCTGACGGTGCGATTGCCGCCGTCGAGCACTATCTGCTGGCCGTCAGCGCTCCGGAAGGCGTACCGGCTATCCCGAGGCGAGTTCACACTGTTGTCCGGGGTCTGTTCGCGGCCATAGAGACCGCCCAGAATGATGGCCTGCGCCGGATCCGTGGCAGGCAGCAGGACCAGCACAGTGTCCTCCGCGGCTGGCGGCACCACGAAACCTTTCCCTGTTCCGGCTCCCATTGTGAGGACCGGCGCCCAGGCTGACTCCAGCGGCGGATATGCGGGGAGCCCGACCCGTGCCCGGCCGCGGCCCTCCGGATCTTCCACATCCAGGACCGTGCCAAGGGTGAAGACGTCGGGACGCCGGACGGGAGGGGCTTCCGGGGGACGCGTGGCGATGGTGGTTTCGTAGCCCGTGTTGTCCAGCCGGTGGGTGGCAGTGGCAATCGCGTAGGTGCCTTCGAGCGACGTCGCGAGTCCGCGCACGCGAACCCGACGGCCCGCCCGGAGGCGCGGATCGCCGTCGGCCACGAAGACTGCGGTGACTTGCCCGGCCATCCGGACGTCGAGATCCGCCTGGGCCAAGCCGTGGGCTGCGGATTGGGACGCGAGGGCCTCGTTGTCGCGCAGGAGATCGCCGCCCGCGCCGACGCTCGGGAGCGCAGGGTCCGCGGAGACGTTGGCTTTCGCGTCGCTGGTATTGGCAGAGGCTTCCTGCACCGAGGCGTCGTCGGACCGCCAGCCTGTGGTTTTGGCCCCGAGGTACGCCGGCTCCTGGCTTAGTTCCACCTCGGCCGAATGCAGGCTGCTGCCAAGTTCCAGCTCGATAGGTTCGCCTTCGCCGGACAAATCGCCGAGTCTCAGGACGTCGCCATCGACCACGGGATACGCACCCGCCCGGGCGCTCTGTTCCACCAACAGGCTCAAGTCTGAGCGGGCACACTGGTACACCTCACCCAGCCGGGTTGCGCCGCCTACCACTTGCAGCCCTGTGCCCTCGGTAAGTGTGCGGGCCAACCCGGCGAGGTCGACGTCGCTGTGCAATCGGGTGAACTGGCGTTTCCTGAGGCGGTGCAGGGCGTCGTAGGCACGGACGCGGACTTCCTGCGAAAGATCTGCGCCGTAGCTGTGTTCCACCACGGTCACTTCGCCCACGAAAAGCGGAGTGCGCTGGCCACCGAGTTCCACGCGCAGCGCATCCCCCGGCGCGGGGTCCACTCCGCCGCGCGCTGTCGCGGAGCGTCCCGGACCGGGGCGCCAGCTGATGAGGCACTGGGCCGGCCTGGCGAGCGAGCTGAGGACCTGCACCGAGATGATCGCCGCGGTTTCGGATGCGGAGAGCCGGCGCCGCCCGAGGGTGACGATGAGTTCCGGCAAGCCTTGGAGCTGCCTCATGGCGCCTCGCCAACCGGGGGAACGGCGAGGGGGCCGTCGAAGTGCGCGGGATCGTCGATGTTGTTGTACTCCAGCAGCAACTTCCACAGCAGCGGCGTGCCAAAGGCGGCCAGGCTGAGGCGTCCCAGCTCACCGGGCGGAACCTCCGGAACCAGCTCGCCGCCGTCGGGCGCTGTTGCATTCCTGTCCGTACTGCCGTCGCCGCCCACCGCGAGCGTATCCACGGGCGGCGCCGTCAGGTCCACCGCCGGCAGCCGCTGGGCGAGCTCGTAGTTCTCGCCGCCTTCCTCGTCAGCGCTCTGCCCGACCCGCACAAATACCATGCGCATCCACGAACGCAAGGGGGAGCCATCCGGCGAAAAGCGGTCGAAACGCTCCGCTACTTCGGTCACGATCCCGGGCACGTTCCATGCGCGCCCCCACACGAACCGGACCGACGGCGGCCGGCGTTGCCTCTCCACCTCGGCCGAGTTCTCTGCGAGCGCCCAGATGGGCCGCGTCATCTGGCGCACGTCCTGCACATGGAGCGACGCCGGCGCGAGGTCGACGTCGAACAGGAGATCCAAGCGAAGCTCGGTGTGTCCGCCTCCCGTGAAGAGCAAGGGATCGTCCGCGAGCCCCGTTCCGGTCAGCTTGCCCCCTGCCGAGCGCCGAGGCTCCACGCCCGCGGTTCGCGACATGACTACGGTTTCCGGATTGAGCAGGCACCCAAGGTGTTCCCCGGTGTCCTCGATCAGGAAAGCGACGCGTTCCATGTCAGACCGCCAATTGTTCGTTGCTCAGTCGGGCGGCGCGGGCCATCTCTTCTGTTGTTGCTCTTTCCGCGGCGGGCCGGGGCGCGGGGCGTGGGGCCATTTCGGGCCAGTTTCCGGTTATTGGTGCGGAGGGGGCACGCTCCGGCGTCGTGCTCGGGTGGCCTTGGTGCTCTGCGTTCGGGTGCTCCGCGTTCGGGTGCTCCGGGCGCGGGTGCTCTGGGAGGACGACGACGGCGCGCGCCGCATCTGGCGGTTGGTGCAGGGGCGGTGTGGCCGGCTGAGCCGTGATTGGGTTAGGCGGGCTGGTCTTGTTGGAGCCTGTTGGGGCTTCCTGGCGCTGCTCAGCTTGTTCAAGGGCTGCCTGAGTTGGGACTGCTTGTTCAAAAACTACTTGTCGAGTGGCGGGCCGGTCCTTGGCGATGACCAGCGGGATTCCACGAAGTCTCAGCACCGGGCGCGTTGACTGCGGAGCGTGTGGGGATACGGCATCCACCGCGGGGGCTGCTGGGGCATCGATGGTTGCCTCGCCTACGGGGATTGCCGGCGGCGCGAGGTGTGGCCAGGAAATGGTGGCTGCGCTTCCGGCGGCACGGTCCGGCAGGGAGCCCGTGGATGTGGGTCTCTGCAGTCGCGAGCCGAGCATCAAGCGGGGGAGCGTACGGGCCACGGGCCCCAGGGCGCTGTTCCGGGCCGGGCTTGCGGGCCCGGTCTCGCTCACGATATTGGGGCTGGACTCGCCCGGATGTGAGCGAGGGTTGGGGCTGGTGGGGGGTGTATGTGAGCGAGGGTTGGGGTTGGCGACGAGGCCGGCGTCGCGGAGCAACTGGACCCAATGCTCCGGTGCGCCGGACGTGTCCAGTCTTCGAGCCGGCGTCGGGCCCTCCGTTCCGACCGCCCGCCCAGTCCCAACGATGCGCCCAGTCCCGGCGATGCGCCCTGTTTCAACAACGGCAGCCCCGGCATCAGCTTCGGCATCAAGTTGCGACGGCCGTTCGAGCCTTTCCGCGAGTTCCCGCAGCCGCCGCGCCGCCTTATGACGCCACGGATTCCGGAACCGCCTCCCGTCAAGCCACGGGAGCGCGGGCATCGTCGAGCTCCAAGCGGTCGTACGCGATGCTGAGGGATTCGATGGCCAGGTCCTTGCCGAGGGCATCCAACGGGGCCCCGAACCAGTCGCATGGCCAGGCGCCGAGCAAGTTCCAGCGGCGGACCTCCACCGAGCCGGCGTCGTTGAGCATGGCGATGGAGACGTTGCGCCGCTCCACACGTCCATCGACGGCCTTGAACAGCCATTGGAGCATTTCGGTGGAGTCGGTCAGCCCATAGCGGAGGGTCACCGGGGTGTACTCGACCTGGCCGGGGATGACCCGGACCGTGCTGTTCTCGCCACCGGAGCGGTACAAGATGCGGTCGATCTTCAGCCCAAGCCCTTCAACCTTGGTGAAGTGTCCTTGGACCACGCCCTGGATGACCAGTTTGAAGTTATAGGCGCGGTAGGGGTCCACCACGTTCCCGGGTTGGGCAGCAGGGGCTGGCGTGCTTGGCTGCGTGCTCATTTCAGGCTCCTGCGCTCTCTGTCTCGCTGGTGTTGTCTGCCGACTGCATGAGCTTGAAGATCACGAACTCGGCGGGTTTGACGGGTGCGATGCCGATCAAGGTGACAACCTGCCCCGCATCGCGGACTTCGGGCGGGTTGGTCTCTTCATCGCATTTCACAAAGAAGGCCTGTTGGGGAGTAGTGCCCAACAGAGCCCCGTCCCGCCAGACGTTGGTCAGGAATGCGCCGATGTCGCGTCGGATGGACTTCCACAAGGTGTGGTCGTTGGGTTCAAAGACCACCCAGCGCGTACCGTCAGCCACGGATTCCTTGATCATGTTGGTCAGCCTGCGGACGTTGACGTAGCGGTATTCGCTTGCCTCGGGTGCCTTGGTCCGGGCACCCCAGATGCGGATGCCTTCTCCCGGGAAATAGCGGATGCAGTTCACCCCGGCCGGGTTCAGTACTTCCTGTTCGCCGCGGCTGACCCGCCGGACCAGGTCCAGCGCTCCTTGGATGGGTTCGTTCGCGGGGGCCTTGTGGACACCACGCGTCGCGTCCACGCGGGCCCACACTCCGGCAACATGGCCCGACGGCGGTTGAGTCACCTTCTTGCCGGACACCGGATCGGTCATGACGATCCACGGAAAGTACAGCGCTGTGTAGCCGCCGGGGGATTGGGGCGCTCCGATCGCGTCCTCGCCGGTCGCCCGCCCGGTCTTTGTCTTGTCGGCATCGGCTTTGTCGTCTGATTCACCGTCGCTCGGCTTCGGGGCGTCCGGCACGCCGGAAGTAGCCGCCCGGGTGAGGGCTCCGACGTCGTCCACTTTCTCCGGGGTGTCCATGATCGCCATGCGGTCCTGCCGCAAGGGATGCTCCACATGGGCCTGCAGCGCCGCGTACGCTTCGGCGTCGCTGTATCCGGGGGCGGCCACCATGGAGATGTCGTCGATCGCCTCGAACAGAGTCACGCCGGTGGGCTTCGCGGCGGTGCCGGTGAGGCTGCTACCGGAACCGATGTTGACCACATAGCAGCGGCTCCCGCCGTTGGCGAAGAATCCGAAGACGGCGTTGGACAGGGGTGTGCCCTGCGTGGATTTGCCGACGTATTGGTCCACGAACTGGGTCCAGTTGTCCAGAACCCTTGCTTCGTCCGGATATGCCGACGGGTCTGGTGAAACTCCTACAAAACCGGCAATGCTGGTGCTGACCTGTCCGATCGAGCGGGCACCGCTGGGCACTTCCTGTACATACACTCCCGGCGCCTGGTAATTCGCCATGGTGTGCTCCCTTTCACTCCCACCGGATGATGACCGGCAGGCTGCTCGTGTCTGCTGAGACTTCACGTTCAGTGCCGCGGACTGCCACGACAAAGTGCTGGAGTTCGTCTGCCGAGGCCAGGACCTCGAAATGGCCGGTGGGATCGCTCACGACGGCGGCGGCGGACGAATGCGGGCGGATGTAGGCATCGGGGATGCCCTTGTTGTGGACGTCGACCAGCCGGCCGTGGATCCGGCGGGCCACTGTGGTGGACGCGATGAGGGGTTCAGTGACAGGCGGTCCGAAAGGCTCGTCGAGCCGTATCCCCACCGGGACGCGGATCAGGAAACCGAGGCCTTGGCGGATGCCGGAATCGTATTCGTCCGGCTGGAATTCGCCACTGGAGACCACCGAGTACTGGGTGTTTTGCTCAAGGGCCAGCAGGAGTTTCTCCATGTTGTCCAGCTGCGTGGGGCCGTGGCATTCCACGGCAACTTTGAGCTCGAGGTCCAGCAGCGGGCCTTCACGCCGGGAGCGGCCAACCCGGTTCAAGGCGACGGCGTGGACGGTGACAGCGGCATCCCTTGGTTGACCGGAAGGCGGTTCGGAGCCGTCGTCGAAGCGGACACGCTCGGGCGAAACGGCGTCCGAAAGTATCCCGAGGAGCTCGGTCAACGACGATCTCACAACACCCACGGTGACACCCCAGTCCCACAAAGTGGTCCAGCACAGCCGATGTGCTATAGGTTACTCCCGCAGTGGCCTGCGAGTCACTGGGATCACAGGCGTAACTCCATTCGATGGTTACCCTTTTGGCGTGACATCGTTCCGGGCCGTCGTGGTGGCCTCGATGACGCCTTGCATGAAAGTCATGACTGTGTGGAGTTCTTCCGGCGAAAGTGCGTCAATGACCGGCGCGATGGCGCCTGCCAGGGGCGAAAACAGTTCACTGCCGGTAGCGCGCGCGGAATCAGTCATCTCCAGGTGAACCTGACGACGGTCCGTTTCGCTGCGGCGGCGTGCCAGATGGCCCGCCCTGTCGAGCCGGTCCACAAGAGCAGTTGTTGCCGGCGAGCTCAGGTTGAGTGCCGCCCTGAGCGCCCCGGGAGTCATGGTCTTGCCCTCCCGCGCGGCAGCCACCATGGCCGCCAACGCATTCAGGTCCGTTCGATGGAGGTGGTGGTGGTTGCTGACGGCCTCGACGTAGCGCTCCGTTTCGACCGTGAACTGCTGGAGTAGCCCGAGGAGCACAGCTGAGGACCGGACGTGCTGATTGTCATCCATGAGGCCTCCTTCAGCCTCAAATTATCCCACCGAGATGCCATTGACCAATTATCTCCATGATAGATATATTTCGTCGTGGAAGTAATTACGAAGGGTGCGGTCATGACGGACAAACTGCCGGGAACCGGCCGACGAAGCAGGTCGCGGTTGTGGTTGGCGGGGGCGGTGCTATCGCTGGCGGCGTGGATAGGGGTCGGCGGAATCGGAGGCCCTACCTTTGGAAAGCTCAGCGAGGTGTCCAGCAACGACCAAGCATCCTTCCTGCCAGCGAGCGCCGAATCCACCGAAGCCCGTGAGTGGCAAGGTAAGTTCACTTCCAGCGGCAGTGTTCCCGCGGTGGTGCTGATCGAGTCTCCTGAGAAGCTCTCACCCGCACAACTCGCCGGATTAGCGTCCCTTGGCACCCAACTGTCCGCCGTCGTCGGGGCCAGCCATTCGACGTCGACGGTTGGGCCGATTCCGTCCGCGGATGGCAAGGCGGCGCAATTCATTGTTCCGGTTGAGGAAGGAAACGGGGTCAAAGGGAGCATCCAAGCGCTTCGCGCAAAGGCGACGGACTATACCGCGGGGGCGGCCGTTCCCGCTGGAACAATTACCTACGTGACCGGACCGGCGGGCTTTCTCGCCGATTTGGTCAACGCTTTTGGCGGCATCGACGGAATACTGCTTTTCGCGGCACTCGGTGCCGTCTTGGTCATCCTGCTGGCCGTCTACCGATCCGTGGTGCTGCCCTTTGTGGTGTTGCTTACCGCCGTCTTCGCGCTTTGCGGTTCGATTCTGCTGGTCTTTGCCTTGGCGAAGGCGGGTGCAATCCAATTGACGGGACAAAGCCAAGGGATCCTGTCCATCCTGGTGGTCGGCTCGGCCACCGACTACGCCCTCCTCTTTGTGGCCCGCTACCGTGAGGCCCTGCGCCAGGCGTCGAACAAATGGTCCGCGGTGGGACGCGCGTACAAGGGCAGCTTTGGGGCCATCCTGGCATCCGGGACAACGGTCGCCGTGGGGTTGCTTTGCCTGCTCTTCTCGGAGCTGAATTCAAACCGGGGATTGGGTCCCATCGGCGCAATCGGAATCGTCTTTTCAATGTTGGCTAGCCTGACCCTGCTTCCTGCGGCCCTCGGCTTGCTGGGCAGGTCCGCATTTTGGCCGCGTACCCCGGGGAAAGGCTCGGCCGCGAGAGCCGGCGTCGCCAGCCCGGCCAGCTCCGACATCCCCCGGGTCTGGAGGCTTCTGGCTGGCATCATAGCCAAGCGGCCCAGGGCCGTATGGCTCGGCGCAGCCGCTGTTTTGGTGGTCTGCGCCTTGGGTCTGCTGCAACTCCAAGCCAGCGGGGTTCCGCAGTCGGCACTCATCCTGAGCAAATCCGAGGCAGTCGATGGTCAGACGGCGCTGGGGCGGCATTATCCCGCCGGTGCAGGGAGCCCGGTGGTGGTTGTGGCTGAGGAAAAGTCGGCAGCCACGGTACTTGCGGAAGTCAAAGCCCAGGGAGGCATCTCGGATGCATCCGTGGTTTCGGCTCAACCGAATTCCGGGGTCCGCCCGCTGGCGGAAGCTGCGACGGACCCTGCCCCCTTGGTGCGGGACGGCCGGGTATTGATCAATGCCACGCTGTCCTCGGAGGCAGATTCAGCGAAGGCCGAGCAGACCATCGCAGTCCTCCGGCAGAAGCTGCATGACAAGGCGCCCGGGACCCTGGTAGGAGGAACCACCGCCACAGCCGCGGACACCAACGCCAGCGCGCAATCCGATTTGTGGCGCATCATCCCGATCGTTTTGGCCGTCATCCTGTTGGTACTCATGGCACTGCTGTGGTCCGTCCTGGCGCCACTATTGCTGATTGGCACCGTAGTGCTGTCCTATGCGGCGGCGTTGGGTGTCTCAGCCTGGGTGTTCAACAATGTGTTCGGATTCCCCGGAGCGGATGCCTCGGTTCCGCTTTTCGGTTTTGTATTCCTCGTGGCCCTCGGCGTTGACTACAACATCTTCCTTATGACCCGTGTCCGGGAAGAGTCGACGCTCAACGGAACCCGGGCCGGCATCTTGAAGGGGCTCGGTGCCACCGGCGGGGTGATTACCTCGGCGGGGGTCGTTCTTGCCGCGACCTTTGCCGCCCTGGGGGTCATTCCGATCCTGTTCCTCGCGCAGATCTCTTTTATTGTGGCTTTCGGGGTGCTGCTCGACACAACGATCGTGCGCTCGCTCTTGGTGCCTGCTCTGTCCTACGACATCGGCGGGCGGATTTGGTGGCCAGGACGCTTGGCCCGCGATCCGGCGTCGAAAGAGGCTCAGCGGGCGGCCACGGCTTCCTGATCCCGCCACCAGGCCACGGTCGCCGCCATCGCGCTAGGAAGCGGCGTCGGTTGCAGGCCGAGCTTGGCCTGGCTCGCAGTGGAGTCCATGACGAACGGCCGCTCGAACTGGTACAGCATTTCGGCCAGCTCCCGCATGTCGGTTGAAAACAGGCCCAGGGTCCGGAGCAGCCAGCCTGGAACCACACTCAGCTTCGGTTCGGGAAGATCAGCCGAGCGTGCGAAGTTTCCCGCAATTTCCCGCATCGTCATTGCCGGTCCCGTGGGGGCGTGCAGCACTGAGTTCCAGAGTTCGGGCTTTTGGGCCGCGGCGATCATGGCTGCGGCAAGATCCGGGACATAGGTGAAAGAGTGTGGCTGCTTGGCGCTTCCGAGAACCTGGACCGGCTTGCCCTTGAGGACCAGGGGGACCATGCGCTCGCCGGCATGCGCCATGCGGGCCCGCGGCCCGAAGAAATCGCCCGCCACCACGCTGACGGTATTCGCAGGGTGGGCTTGCCGGGCCTTCAGCAAGGCGGAGCGGATCCCGCGCTTGCCACCGGCCGCTTCCCGCGGGCTCCTTTCGGTGATGGTCTTGTCCGGCTCGCTATAGGAGTAAAGGCTCTCAGGGAAGACGACGACGGCGCCCGCCGCCGCAGCGGCGTCCATCACCACGCGCTCTGCTCCTGGAAGCTCGGCCGCCCAGGCTTTGGCCCGGTAGGCAGAACCGTGGATGCAATGGAAGACGGCCGTGGCGCCGTCGAAGGCTTGCGCCAACTTGGCCGGGTCCGAGACATCCACGCGGAGCTTTTCGATCAGCGGGTGGTCCGGGCCGCCGCCTGAGCGGGTCAGGACGCGCACCTGTTCTCCGCGGTCCGCGAGTTGCTCGGCGATGGTCCATCCGACGGGGCCTGCTCCTGTGACGACGTACATGGTGTTGCTCGCTTTCTGGCTGGGAATTTCGCTCTTGAGTGTCAGGCTATTTCGAGAGCAGTGCTCTCTGAACTCAGAATGAACCTTGCTGAATCGCATGTCAAGAGCACTGCTCACATTTGTTGTCAGTGCTCTCCTTTGTGGCATGCTGGATGCATGGACCTCCCTTCCGCCGCAGTGGCCAAACAAGCGACGCCCCGCGAGCGGGCCCGGGCCCAGACCGTGGCGGACATCATCCGGCTGGGCCGCCAGCACCTTGCCTTGCATGGCGCCGCGGGTTTGTCCCTGAGGGCGGTCGCCCGCGATCTCGGCGTGGTGTCCTCCGCCGTGTACCGCTATGTGGAGAGCCGCGACGAACTTCTGACCCTCCTGCTGATTGACGCTTACGGCGAGCTGGGCGACGAAGTGGATGCCGCCGTCGATGCCCTCCCGGGGGACGACTACCGTGGCAGGTTCCTGGCGCTCGGGCGGGCCGTTCGCCAGTGGGCCCTGCGCGAGCCGGCAAGGTATGCCCTCCTGTTCGGCAGCCCGGTGCCCGGATACCAGGCGCCCGCAGAGCGCACTACGGAACCCGGAACGCGGGTGATTTACCGGATGGTGGGGATCTTCGACGCCGCCTACCGCGCCGGTGCCTTGGCCGCCGAAGTGGCGCCCGCCGTCGTCGTTCCTTCTGCCCTTGCCGCAGACCTAGCGGCCATCCGGGCCGAACTGGGCGTGACTGTTCCCGAACCCGCGTTGGCCCGGGGTGTGCTGGTGTGGACGTCGGTTTTCGGGGCGGTCAGCTTCGAGGTGTTCGGCCAATACGGGGCTGACACCTTCGCCGCGCGCGACGAGCTGTTTGAGCACCAGCTCGAGGTCCTGCAGGGGATCGTGGGGCTGTAGCCGCCCTCGCAACCGTGCATGAAAGACGGTGCGCGAAGGTACAGTAACTGCATGGCCCGTGGACTTTCTGACATCGGTGCGGAGGGCGTTTTGCTCGCCGGAGCAGGCCGCGCCATCCTGATGCAGATCGCCAATCCCGCGGTCGGTCATGGCGTCGCGGAGCACAGCAATTTCGCCGAACGGCCGCTGGACAGGCTGCGCGCCACCATGACGTACGTCTACGCCGTTATCTACGGCTCGGAACAGCAACTGACAGCGGTGCGCCGAGCTGTGAATCGTGCGCACGCCCCGGTTCGACGGACGGCGGACGATTCCACCGCGGGGTACAACGCCTTCGACGCGCAATCCCAGCTCTGGGTGGTGGCGACCCTCTATGACACCGCCGTCACCGTTTACGAAAAGGTCCATGGAGCCCTCGACGACGACACCGCCGATCGTATTTACCGTGAGTATGCGCGGATCGGGACAGCGTTGCAGCTTCCCGCGGAGCTCTGGCCTGCCGACCGCCCGGCCTTCGCGCGCTATTTGGACGAATCCCTGCGGAACCTCGAACCGGATGCAGCCGCCTTGAGGGTGGCCCACGAGCTCCTGTATCCCACGAGCGGACCGTTCTTGATGCGCTTGAGCATGCCGTTGGTCCGGTTGTTGACCGCGGGCCTGCTGCCTGAGCAGCTTCGTGCGGGATTCGGACTTCCGTGGAAGCCCCGCCATCGACGCAGCTTCGACGGCACCATCCGGCTCTTGGCGGCGGCTTATCCAAGGCTGCCGGAAAAAGTCAGACATTGGCCGAAAAACTACTATCTTGGTCGGCTCGGACCGGGCGAGCTTGGCCTTGGCGAGACCGGCCTTGGCGAGTAGGCGCCCATGCGTGAGCTCACCGCGGTAGAGGAACTTATCGACGGGAGTGCGAGCCGCTTCCTGGTCGGCGCGCCGGACCAAGGACTCCGGTCCAGGCTCACGGAGTTCACCGTCTTCGGCCTCAAACAGGCCTGGGCGTGCATCTTCGGCGCTTCGCTCCTTGCCGTCATTTTCGGCGCGCACCTCTGGTACCCGGCCAACGCCGGCCTCGCGAGGAACGATTTCCTGACGATCGCCGCCGTCGTGATCCAAATCCTGATGGTGGCCACGAGGCTTGAAACCTTGCGCGAGCTCCGGGTGATCGTGCTCTTCCACTTGGTGGGAACGGTCATGGAGTTGTTCAAGACCGGCGTCGGCTCGTGGTCCTATGAGGCTGAGGGCGTGCTGCGGGTCGGCGCCGTTCCGCTCTTCAGCGGCTTCATGTATGCGGCGGTCGGCTCGTACATGGTGCGGGTTTACCGGGTTTTCGACTTGCGCTTCGCCCGGTATCCGCGGCGTTGGATCACTGCGGTCCTGGCTGCGGCAATCTATGTGAACTTCTTTTCCCACCACTTCACCTTTGATGCCCGCTGGGTCCTGCTGGCGGCCGTCGCCGTGATCTATGGGCGGTGCGTCATGTACTTCCGGGTGTTTCGGCGTCGACTCCGGATGCCACTGGTCGTCGCGTTCCTGCTGGTGGCGCTCTTTATCTGGATTGCCGAGAACATCGCCACTTGGTCGCACGCCTGGCTGTATCCGAGCCAGTTGGACGGCTGGCATTTGGTGTCGGCGGACAAGCTTGTCTCGTGGTTCCTCCTGATGATCATCTCCGTGGTGCTGGTGGCATGGGTCTACAAGCCGATGCCGCCTGACACGACCGGCGTTCTCCCACGGCGAAATCGCGCGTAAATCTCCGAGTTTCCGGGGTTCCTTGGCCGCGAATCCGCAGAGTTGAGCGCACTTGACTCAACTTTGGATTGACATCGAACGAGGCCTGAGTACAGTTGAGTGAAGAACGCTCAACCCGGTTTCATTGAAAGGAAGCAACATATGTCACGCGCTGTAGGTATCGACCTCGGAACCACCAACTCCGTCGTCTCTGTTCTCGAAGGTGGCGAGCCCACCGTCATTGCCAACGCCGAGGGTGGACGCACCACGCCGTCGGTCGTTGCATTCTCCAAGTCCGGTGAAGTCCTGGTTGGTGAAATTGCCAAGCGCCAGGCCGTCAACAACATCGACCGCACCATCGCTTCCGTGAAGCGACACATGGGCACCGACTGGTCCGTTGCCATTGACGACAAGAAGTACACGCCGCAGGAAATCTCCGCGCGTATCCTCATGAAGCTGAAGAACGACGCCGAGAGCTACCTCGGCGAAAAGGTCACCGACGCTGTCATCACCGTCCCGGCCTACTTCAACGACGCCGAGCGCCAGGCCACCAAGGAAGCCGGCGAAATCGCCGGCATGAACGTCCTCCGCATTGTCAACGAGCCCACCGCCGCTGCACTTGCCTACGGCCTGGACAAGGGCAAGGAAGACGAACTCATCCTGGTCTTCGACCTCGGCGGCGGAACGTTCGACGTCTCCCTGCTGGAAGTCGGCAAGGACGAAGACGGCTTCTCCACCATCCAGGTCCGCGCCACGGCCGGTGACAACCGCCTCGGCGGCGACGACTGGGACCAGCGCGTTGTTGACTACCTGCTGAACCAGCTCAAGATCAAGGGCATCGACCTTTCCAAGGACAAGATCGCCCTGCAGCGTCTGCGCGAGGCTTCGGAGCAGGCCAAGAAGGAACTCTCTTCCTCCACCAGCACCAACGTCTCCCTCCAGTACCTCTCCGTCACCCCCGACGGCCCGGTCCACCTGGACGAGCAGCTGACCCGCGCCAAGTTCCAGGACCTCACCAAGGACCTGCTCGAGCGCACCAAGAAGCCGTTCCACGACGTCATCGCCGAGACCGGCATCAAGCTCTCCGAAATCGACCACATCGTTCTCGTGGGCGGTTCCACCCGTATGCCCGCCGTTTACGACCTCGTGAAGGAACTTGCCGGCGGCAAGGAGCCCAACAAGGGCGTCAACCCGGACGAAGTTGTCGCCGTTGGCGCTGCCCTCCAGGCCGGTGTGCTGAAGGGCGAGCGCAAGGACGTCCTCCTGATCGACGTCACCCCGCTGTCCCTCGGTATCGAAACCAAGGGCGGCGTCATGACGCACCTGATCGAGCGCAACACGGCCATCCCCACCAAGCGTTCCGAGACCTTCACCACCGCTGACGATAACCAGCCGTCCGTGGCCATCCAGGTCTTCCAGGGCGAGCGTGAATTCACCCGCGACAACAAGCCGCTGGGCACGTTCGAACTGACCGGCATCGCTCCGGCACCGCGCGGCGTCCCCCAGGTCGAGGTCACCTTCGACATCGACGCCAACGGCATCGTCCACGTCTCCGCCAAGGACAAGGGCACCGGCAAGGAGCAGTCGATGACCATCACCGGCGGCACCGCGCTGTCGAAGGAAGACATCGACCGCATGGTCCGCGAAGCCGAGGAACACGCAGCCGAGGACAAGGCCCGCCGCGAGGCTACCGACACCCGCAACACTGCCGAGCAGCTCGCCTACTCCGTGGACAAGCTCATCGCCGAAAACGACGACAAGCTGCCTGAAGAGGTCAAGACCGAGGTCAAGGCCGACGTCGACGCCCTCAAGAAGGCCCTCGAGGGCACCGACGACGCAGCAGTGAAGACCGCTTTCGAGAAGCTGCAGCACTCGCAGTCGAAGCTCGGCGAAGCGATCTACTCGCAGGCCGGTTCCCCGGACGGCGCAAGCAGCGCCGCTGGTGCTGAAGGCGCTCACGCTGATCCCAAGGCTGCAGACGAGGACATCGTCGACGCCGAGATCATCGACGAAGACGAAAAGAAGTAAGCATGCCTCACCACGGCAACGACGCAGAGCACTCACCTTCCAACAACGAGGGCAACGAGCAGCACAAGCCGGTCATTCGGGACAACCGCAAGGTTGACCCGGAGACCGGGGCCGCCCGCCACGCCCAAGGATCGGCAGCTGATTCCAACGCCGCTGCCGCCGAGGGCGACGCCCTGTCCCAGGCTGAGGAAATCCTCAACGGCATGGAGGTTCCGGCTGAAGAGTCGGTAGCCCCCGGAGCCGCTGCAGAAGCAGAGGCCGCGGAACTCCGCAACGACCTCCTCCGACTGCAGGCTGAGTACGTCAACTACCGCAAGCGCGTCGAACGCGACCGCGCCGTCGCAGGGGAAATGGCCGTCATCGGCGTCCTGAACTCCCTGCTGCCGGTGCTGGACGACGTCGACGCCGCCCGCCAGCACGGCGACCTCGTGGACGGCCCGTTCGCCGCGATCGCAGCCAAACTGGAGAACGCGCTGAAGACGTACGGCTTGGAGCGCATCGCGGAAACCGGAGTCGACTTCGACCCCACGATCCACGAAGCCCTCATCCAGCAGCCTGGCGAGGACATCGAAGTAGACACCGTCAGCCAAGTGCTGCGCTCGGGCTACCGCTCCGGCGACCGCGTGCTGCGCGCGGCCCAAGTGATTGTGGCTGTGCCGGCGTAGACGGAGTTACCGCCTCACCGCGCCTTCGCGGATGAGGGGGCCGCACCGCGAAACGAGACAAGGGGCCCCGCCCCTTCGCCGGGTGGCCTAGGATCTGCGATCCTTGGCCACCCGGCTTCGGCAGGCCCGATGCCACTCCCGGGCCCCTTGCCTCGCTCCGCTCAGGCGGTCGTCTCACCTAAGGTGGGATGAGCGCAGCGCAGCTGGATAGGGGGCCGCGGCGTGGCGGGCACCGCGAAGCGGGCACGGCCCCCTATCCAGCGGAGCGCAGACTTGACCAGAAACGAAAGGAAACGCCCTTGGCCAGCCAGGACTGGGTTGAGAAGGATTTTTACGCCATCCTTGGTGTCGCCAAGGACGCCTCTGACGCTGACATCAAGAAGGCGTACCGCAAGCTTGCGCGGAAGTACCATCCGGATACCAATTCCGGGGATGCTACTGCGGAGAAGAAGTTCAAGGACATCTCGGAGGCCTATTCGGTGCTCTCGGATGCCGAGGAGCGCCAGCAGTACGATGCCATTCGCGCCATGGGCGGGGCTCGCTTCGCTCCGGGAGCAGCTCGCGGCGGGCCGGCCAATGGCGGTTTCGAGGACTTGTTCGGAGGGCTTTTCGGCGGCGGCGCGCGCCAGCCTGCCGGTGCTGGAGGCATCCCGCCCGAGTTCGCTGATCTCTTCGGCGGCGGTTTCGGCGGCGGACAGACCGGTTTCCAGCGCGCTCCCCAAAAAGGCAGCGACCGCACGGCATCCACCTCGATTTCCTTTGCCGGCTCCATTCACGGCACCACGGTGAGCTTGCGCGAAAGCAACGGCAACGTCATCGACGTGAAGATTCCGGCGGGCATCAGGGACGGCCAGAAGGTCCGTCAGCGCGGCAAGGGCAACCCCGGTGCCGCCGGCAACGGGGACCTCATCATCACGGTGAACGTCAAGCCCCACGATTTCTTCAACCGCGACGGCGACAACATCCGCATCCATGTGCCGGTCACCTTCGCGGAGGCGGCTTTGGGTTCCAACATCCACGTGCCGACGCTCGACGGCGACTCCGTCACCGTCCGCGTCCCGGCCGGCACGCCTTCCGGGCGCACGCTCCGGGTCAAGGGCCGCGGCGTCAAAACATCGAAGGGGACCGGGGATCTGCTGGTGACGATCGACGTCGCCGTCCCGCAGAACCTTAACAAAGAGGCCGAGGAGGCCGTCAAGGCATTCGCCGCAGCCACTGCCGACGCCGATCCCCGCCACGACCTGGCCGCCAAGGCCCGCTTGTAGCGGCAGAACACATGGGAGGGGACGCAGGCATGGGCATCGACATCAACCAGCCGATCTTCGTCATCTCCGTCGCGGCCGAACTGGCTGACATGCATCCGCAGACCCTGCGCCAGTACGACCGCCTCGGCATCGTGTCGCCGAGCCGTGCCCCGGGCAAGTCGCGGCGTTACTCCCAGCGCGACATCGACCGTTTGCGCGAGGTCCAGCGGCTCTCCCACGAGGGCGTGTCCCTCGAGGGCATCAAGCGGATCCTTGAGCTCGAAAATCAGGTGGCCGCGCTGCAGTTCCGCGTTGCCGAGTTGAGCGAGGAACTGCAGCGCCGGCGGAGCCCGATGGAGGCCCGCGTTTTCGCCGCGGGAGCAGCGGGCGACGTCGTCAGCCTGGCCCGCGGGCAGCGCCCCCGGGCGCGGTCCCAGGCAGTTGTGGTGTGGCGGCCGCGACCGGGGGAGTAGTCCTCTAGTGCTGCGAGAGGGACGCCAGCAGCACCGTCGCTTCCTGTCCGGCCCACGTGCCCCGAAGGGCAGCCGAATCTTCCGAACCCTGGGTCCCCAGATCCAGGACACAGTTCACCAGCAGTGTGAGCTCACCGGCGTCGATGCTGGTGACGCTGTGTTCGGTAATCGGGGCTGCCGGGGTCAGTGCAGGGACTTCGCTACCGGGAGTTCCGCTGCCCTTGGCCTCGACGGAACTCTTGCGTGGCTCCAGCACGCCGTCCACGTCCACGAACTGTTCGGCTTCCCGCTGTCCAGTGAGGATGGCGGTGGCAAGGGCAGTGACGTAGACGGGATCGGCGCAGGCGTCGTACACCCACCTCGTGCCCAACACGGAGTGTTCCATGGTCCCGAGTAGCGAGTCCTCCGCGCCGGGCAATTCCGAACCCCGATAGCTCAGGGGAACCTGGTAGACCTTGCCGCCGTGGGAGACCAGGTGGGTCTCGAGGCCGACTTCGCCGTCCGGATCATCGAAGCGGTACGCTCCGAGCAGCTCGGGCGGTGCGGAGCCGTCCTCGGTGAACCACGGCTGAACGGGCAAGTACTTTTCGATGAGTTCAAGTTTGCTGGGACTCAGGGTCGCTCTGTGGATGATAGCCATGCGGTCCAGACTAGGCCACGTCGAAACGGTTGCTTCAGGTGGGAATCAAGAAGAGGTCTTCTAGTCTTTGGAACGGTGAGTTGCTCGCTCGTTATTCACATTTGTGGCATCAAAAGTGAATAGCGCCGACCTTGGTGGTTGTTTCTGAGTCGCAGGCGTGAACCCTACTCCGCGAACAAGCCCGCCAGGTCCTCCGCCGTCAGGGCGCCACCGGACAGGGCGTCGCCTTCCATCACATCCGCGAACAGCTGCGACTTCTTGGTCTTGAGCGCCATGACCTTTTCCTCGATGGTGTCCTTGGCCACCAATCGGTAGACCATGACGTTCCTCGCCTGCCCGATCCTGTGGGTGCGGTCCACGGCCTGCGCTTCGGAGGCGGGGTTCCACCACGGGTCCAGCAGGAACACGTAGTCGGCTTCGGTCAGGTTCAGGCCGAAGCCGCCGGCTTTCAAGGAAATGAGGAACACGGGCGCTGCACCGTTCTTGAATTCGCTCACGACGTCGGCCCGGTTCCGCGTGCTGCCGTCGAGGTAGCAATACTCGATGTCCTCCGCGTCGAGCCGCTCCCGGACCTTGCCCAGGAACCCCGTGAACTGGCTGAAGATGAGCGCCCGGTGCCCCTCGGCCACGATGTCCTCCAGCTGTTCGAACAACACGTCCAGCTTGGACGAGCGCACCGCGGACAAGGACTCGTCCACCAGGGAAACATCCAGGCTCAACTGCCGCAGCAGGGTGAGCGACTGGAAAATGGTGAAGCGGTTCTTATTGACATCGTCGATGAGCCCAAGGATCTTTTGCCGCTCACGCTGCAGATGCGTCTGGTAAACCTTCTGGTGCCGCGGGTTGAGCACCACTTCGAGCACCTGTTCCTGCTTGGGCGGCAGGTCCTTGATGACTTGCTCTTTGGTGCGGCGCATCATGAGGGGGCGGACCCGACGGCGGAGCTTGGCGAGTTGGCCCTTGTCGCCGTTCTTTTCGACCGGCTTTTGGTAGTACTCCGCGAAGCGGCGCGGGCTGGAGAACAGCCCTGGCGCGACGATTGAGGTCAGAGCCCAGAATTCCATGAGATTGTTCTCAAGCGGCGTTCCTGTGATCGCCAGCTTGAAGGATGCCGGGAGCTTCCGGGCGCACTGGTATGCCTTCGACTGGTGGTTCTTGACGAACTGGGCTTCGTCGAGCATGAGCCCGGCCCATTCCTTGGCGGCGTAGGCCTCGTAGTCGATCCGGAACAGCGCATAAGAGGTGATGACGACGTCGGTCCCGGCCATGGATTCCTGCGGATCCGCGCCGCTCTTGGCGAAGGTCTCTCCGATGGTCTTCACGCTCAGGCCGGGCGCGAAGCGTTGCACCTCTGCGGCCCAGTTGCCCACGACGCTGGTGGGGGCAACGACCAAGAAGGGGGCGTAGGGAGCGCCGCCACCCGAGCCACCCGCCCCACCTGCGCCGGATTCGGCGTGCTCCTTTGCCGCGCACATCAAGGCGATCGCCTGCACTGTCTTGCCGAGGCCCATGTCGTCGGCCAGGACGCCACCCAGGCTGTGGCGGTAGAGGAAACTCAGCCAGTTGAAGCCCTCCAACTGGTACGGACGCAGCTCGGCATCGAGCGAGCCCGGCAGCGGCAGCCCGGTCACGCCGTCGTCGAGCAATCCGCCCACGGCCTCGCGCCATGCGGCCGCCTGCTCGTCGACGATCCCCAATTGCGCGAGCTCATCCCAGAGCCCGGCCTGGAAACGGCTGATCTGCAGGGTGCCGTGCCGGTCCGGGTTGTCCTGCAAGGACCTGGCTTCGTCGATCAGCGCGCGGAGTTGGTGCAGTTCGGGCAGGTCCAGCGAGAAGTAGGCGCCGCTGGGCAGCAGCATCCGGCTCTGGCCGGCCGCGAGGGCGGAGAACACCGCCGCGAAGGACACAGGTTCGCCCTCGAGCGTGATGACGATGCCGAGATCGAACCAGTCGCGGCTGTCGGTGGCCTTGGTCGAAATGGAGACGACGGGAGCTTCGGTGGCCTCGCGGTAGTCGGCGATCTCGCCGGAGGTATCCACGACGACGTCGGGCAGCTCGCGGAGGCGGGGAAGCACCTCCTCGGTGAGGGCCAGCGTGTCCAGGCCATCAAGAGCCACGGAGGGCGCCAGCCGTGGAGCCCCCCAACCGCCGCTCGGCGACTCGCCCAGCGCGGCAACCACATCCCAAGGCCGGCCCAGGGACTCCAGGATCCGGGCTTCCGCGGCGTCGTCGCGGTAGCCGTGGTCGTCCGGGTGCCGCCAGAGGGGCTGGGCCGTCACGAGCTTACCGGCCTTGTAGTGCCACTCCCAGTGCAACCGGACCCGGTGGTCGGAGCCGTAGTTCGCCAGCAGGGACAGCATGGGCACGGCGAGGACCGGCAACTCAACGGAATGGTCCGCTGCCGTGACCCGCGTGGACTGCTTGAGTTTCGGATAGAACGCCGTGAGGAATCGTTCTTCGTCCTTCGCCGGGATCTGGAGCCGGGATGCGCCCATGACGAAATCGAGGAGTTCCTGCGATTCGCCGCCCTCCAAAGGGGCCAGAGTGATGAGGTTCCCGGGTGCCGGTACGCCGGGCAAGTGCCCCTCGCCAGGGCCCGTGAAGAACAACCCATGCGCCGGGCGTCCGATCAAGCCCAAGGCCGCCGGATCAAGGGCGTCGCCGCCCAAGGTCACCGACGGCGCCAGCTGCAGTCCGTCGTCGGGCCGGCTCAGGTCAAGCCCGACGACGGCGGGATCCGCCGCAATGCGGATCGGCTCGGTCCCGCCGGAGTGGATGAGGGAAACCCCGACTTTCGAGGCTTCGGCCAGCAGGCTCCATAGGTTCTTGCCGGCGAACTCGTTGAGGAGCATCCACATGCTGGACGTGAGCTGCCGGTAGTCAGCGGTGGAATGCGCGGCCAGGAAGTTCTGCATCCAGTCGATATGGGCTTCGTTGAACTCGCGCTTGTAGCCGAGGTAGTTCAGGTTGGTCCAGGAAACATCGCCCCGGATCCACTTGCCCTTGGCCCCCATCATCACCGGGCGGGCCTTGAGCTGGCGCACGCTGCGGAGAGGATCCCGCCGGCCTGTGTAGGAGAAGTGCGGGGCCGGTTCTTCCACCTCGAACGCCAGTGCCAAGGGGAGGCCCTGGCCTTGCGGGGTGGTCCCCGGAGTGGCGATGAGCTTGCTGAGTGCCTGCTCCCAGGCCGGGCGCTGCACGGCTGTCCCAGGCTGGGCCGTCTGTCCGAACGCGGGCGCGCTGAGCAGCTGTGCCCGCACGGCGGGATGGTCTTCGGCGGCGAAGAGCAGGGCGGCCACGTGTTTGCAGTCCTTGCGGACGGGGCAACTGCACACTCCCACAGTGCAGCTCCAGCCGCCGGGCTTACGGACCAGCTTGGCCGACGTCGAATACGCAGATGGGCCGCTGCCCCTGACCTTGCCCATCATCAGACCCGTGGCGGAGTCGAAAGTGATGCCGCTGACCCGGCTTCCCATGGCATATGCGAGGCCGGCCGCGAGGGAGCGGTCGTTAATGGCGGGTGTCTGAATCGCCAGTTCCCAGGAATCGTCTGAATGGGAAGGCATTCGTTAAGGCTACTTTCGGCAGGAGGCTATCTATGAATCCTAGGGCCCACGGAGCAGCCCTGAAACTTTGCCGGACGTTCACCTCTGCCTAGCTTGCCCGACAACCGCCCCCGCGTACGTTGAAAGGGTCCGGAGCAGCACAAGCTTCCAAGCAGTGAGGAAATCCCATGACCAGCAATGAGACCACCTTCAGGTACGTAACAGTTCTGACGAAGGACAGCATCGAGGCCGACAACGCAGACGTTGTGGACGCGAACGTCACCGTGGTCAACGAGATGTACGAGGAGCTCCTCAACCATGAGGAAATCGCTACCAACGCCCTGCGCAGCTACTTTGTGGACTACTACCTGACCCAGGCACTCGCTGGCGGTTTCGCCCAGTACGTCTTCACGGTCCCGGAACGCGAAGAGGTGGATGCGTTTGTCCGCGAAGGCCTCGAAGGGATGGGTGCCAAAGGCCACCTTGAGCTGTTCAACCGCACCGCCGCGGCATTCGACGCGCTGTCCGAGGACGACGCCGAGGCCTACCTGGACGGCGACCTTGACGAGTCCGAAGTGGCACCCGAAGCCGTTGCCGAGCTCGAGGCCCTCGACGGCGAATTCGAATCCCTCCTGGAAACCGAAGACATTATCGAACTCAACGCAGCGTGGCTCCGCAGCCAGGACGGTGTGCTCTACCTGGACGAGGAACAGCTGAAGGCACACATCGCCGAGCGAGTAGCCCTCATCCCGAACCTCGAAGAGCGCCAGGCCGAGGCCGCCGAAGCCGAACTCGAGAACGCCCCTGAATTCGAGCTCATCATCCGTGAATTGTGCGACGTTGCCGGCTACCAGCTCGAGAAGATCACCATGGGCGATCCCAACTACGAGCACGACGGCGAGACGGTCCTCGAAAGTTGTCAAGCTGTGTGGAGTCACTGGGCTGGTTTTTGGGGTGTTTTGGTCTGCGGGAGGTTGATCCCGGCGTGTGTGGCGGGGGCCGGTGTGGCGGGTCGTTGGCGGAATCTTCCGGGGTGTCGTTCGTAGTAGTCCTGGTGGACTTTGTCTCGCTTGTTCCAGAGTTCTTTCCACGAGCCATCGTGGACTTGTGATGGCGAGAACAGTGCGATGCCGGAGTGTTTGTGATCGGTGCTGTACCAGTGCACGTAGCAGGTGAGGTACTCCCTGGCGGCCTCGAGATCGTTGAAGATCCGGGGGTAGCCGGGCCGGTATTTCATCGTGCGGAAGCCTGACTCCGAGAAGGGATTGTCGTTGGAGACGTACGGGCGGTTATGGCTGAGTTCCACGCCGCGGGCGGTGAGGGTGTCACGGAGCAGGGTTGATCTCATGGCCGGGCCTGAATCGGCGTGCACGATGCGCGGGGCGCCGTGCCGGGCGATGGCTGTCTTGAACATCTCCGCGGCGAGGTGGTCGGACTCGCGTTCCTCCACCCGCCAGCCGACGATCTCCCGGGAGAAGATGTCCATGATGGAGTACACCTTGAAAGCCTTGCCCTGCCACTTGGAATAGATGTCGGTGATGTCCCAGGACCAGATCTGGCAGGGTCCGGTGGCCTTGAGGACCGGCATTTCAGAGGAACCACGCGTGCCCCCGCGCTTGCGCGGGATGGTGGGGCGGGCCTGCTGGTCCTCGTACTCTGCCGCGATCCGCCACCACGAGCGGTTGGAGGCGAGCAGCACGCCGTTGTCCCAGGCCGTCGCGAAGGCAKGGTCAACGGAGTTGCCCTTCTCCCAGCTGGCCAGGATGAGCCCCAGGATCCGGTCCTGATGTGCGGTGCTGATCCGGGATTCGTAGGCCCGGTCGGCCTGGTGGATCGGGTGCTGCACCGCCGGACGGGGATTGGACCGGTAATGCCAGGTCCCGCGCGACACGCCCGCCAGCTTGAGCGCTGTCCGCTGGGAGCCGATGATCACATGCAGCTCCAGGACCAGAGTGTTCTCGGCCGCTATGAATCGTTGTGAGCGCTCGTCGGGGTTGTATCGGGCTCTGGCACGCTCAACTCGTGCAAGAGCCCGATAGCKTTTCCCAGCGCGGAATTCGTGTCCTCCAGCTCCTGCACCCGCTTCTGGAGTTTTTCGACTTCGGCACGGTGGGCAGCCATTTCCTTCGCGCGTGCTTTTTCAAACGCGGAGAGTTCACGATTCGTTGGGACCATGCCTCCATGCTCCCGCGGAATCAGGCCACGGTCGATATCGCCCTGGACCATCATCTTGCGCCACCTGCGGAACGTCCATTCCGAAACGGACGTCGAGGCCATCCATTCCTTCCTCGTCCCGTGCGGCTGCAAATAGTACTCATGCATGAACTCACGGATCTCTTCACGCGTAAAACCCTTGTTATCAACGGCCATCGCCGGCTCCTTCAATCAACAGGTAATGAATGACTCACAACCAGCTTGACGATGAGGG